>JALUTW010000461.1 GCA_027021685.1 Chromatiales bacterium
ATCCGGAGGCCGACCAGTGGGCCGCGGCGGCCGAGGCCGCCTGCCGGGCCTGGGCCATCCCCTGCGAGGTGGTGCGGGTGCGGGTGGCCGGGAGCGGCGGGCTGGAGGCCGCGGCCCGGCGCGCGCGCTACGCGGCCTTCCGGCAGCGGCTGGGCCCGGGCGTGGGCCTGCTGCTGGCCCACCATCGCGACGACCAGGCCGAGACCCTGCTGCTGAGGCTCCTGCGCGGGGCCGGCCCCCGCGGTCTGGCGGCCATGCCCGCCTGGCGGCCCCTGGCAGAAGGCTGGCTGGGCCGGCCGCTGCTGGAGGCGGACCGCGCGGCGCTGGCGGACTATGCCGCGGCCCACGGCCTGCGCTGGGTGGAAGATCCCGGCAACCGCGATCCCGCCCGGGACCGCAACCACCTGCGCCACGAGGTGATGCCGCGCCTGGCCGCCCGCTGGCCGGCGGCCGCCGAGATGCTGGCGCGGGCGGCGCGGCACCAGCAGGAGGCCTCGCGCCTGCTGGACGACCTGGCCCGCATGGACCTGGGGCGGCCGCCGGCGCCCGGGGACCCGTTGCCGCTGCCGGTGCTGGAGCGCACGCCGCCTCACCGGCGGGCCAACCTGCTGCGCTTCTGGCTCGACCGGATCTGCGGCCTGCCGCTGCCCGACGAGGCCCGGCTGGCGCGGATCCTGGCGGAGCTGCCGGGGGCCCGGCCCGATGCCGTGCCCGCGGTGGAATGGCCCGGTGGGTGGGTGCGCCGCTACCGGGGAGGGTTGTGGGCCGGAGCGCCGCTGCCGCGCCACGATCCGGCGCAGGTGGTGCCCTGGGACCTGGCCGCGCCGCTGGCCCTGCCCGGTGCCGGCTGGCGCCTCGTGCCCCGGCGGGCACGGGGACAGGGGTTGTCGGCAACGGCGGTCGCCGGCGGGGTGGAGGTGGCCTTCCGCCGCGGCGGCGAGCGCTGCCGGCCGGCGGGCCGCGGTCATCGCCACGCGCTCAAGAAGCTGCTACAGGAGTGGGGGGTGCCACCGTGGCAGCGCGACCGCCTGCCGCTCATCCGCGTGGACGGCGAGCTGGCCCAGGTGGGGAGCCATTGCCTGTGCGAGCCCTTCGCCGCCGCGCCGGGCGAGGAGGGCGTGGTCGTCGAGCTGGTCCCGCTGGCGGCGGGCGATTGAAACACCGCGGCAAAACGACGACAATAACGGTATCGGGATGTGGCGCGGGCCGCCTCCCAGGATCACCCCGGCGGCTGGATGACGAAATTCGTTTT
>JALUTW010000462.1 GCA_027021685.1 Chromatiales bacterium
GTTGAGCCCCAGCACGCCGCGGTACGCCGGGGTCTCCGCCTCCGCGGGCCGGGCGCGCACGGGCAGCGCCTGGCGCGACAGCAGCATCACGCCGGTGCGCAGCCGGGTCTCGTCCACTGCCTGCATCCAGCGGATCTGGCCCAGCACCCATTGCCCGCCCCGGGGATCGCGCAGCGCCACCAGCTCGTCCAGGCGCAGGGGGCCGGCCTCGTCGGGGCGGAGGCTCAGGCAGTAACCGCCGTGGCTGGCGTCCAGCAAGGTGGCGGGAAAAAATCCGAAGGCATCCGAGCGGGCGGGGGCGTGCCAGCCTGGTACGGTGTCGGCGGGGATCATGGAGACCTCCTCCTCATCGCCGTCCTCCGTGGCCGGGGCAAGGGGCCGGCCCCCGGCCAGGACATGATGGATGGCGGTGACGCCCGTCACCACGTCCACCGCGCTGCGGGTGCGGCGCCGGCTGCCGGAGCGCTCCGGGGGGCGGTCCCAGCCGGCCAGCAGGCTGCGCAACACGTCTTCGGGCACCCCCTCGTCGGGCCGGACCAGCCGCCGGCTCAGGTCGTCCACCAGGGCGCGGGTGTCCAGGCAGCGCCAGCGGGCGGGCGCGGCCTCCCCCTCCGGCGGATGCTGCGGCGGCTCGTCCCCCTCCAGGTCGATGGCGAAGGTCCCGCCGCCGCCCTGGCGCGGCGGCTGCAAGACCAGCAGCCCGGCCCAGTGAGGCAGGTGCCGGTAGACCACCTCCATGGCCTCGTACCCCAGGTGGTTGGGCGAAAGCATGGCCAGCAGGAGCAGGCGCCGGAATTCCAGTCCCACGGTGGTGCGGCGGCGGCTGCCGGGCTCGGCCACCTTCGCTCCCAGCAGGTCGTGTTCCTCTGCCAGGCGGTAGTACCAGTAGAGCTGCTTCCACACCCCGGGGGGGTAGGGCAGGTAGCACAGCCGGTAGTTGCACAGGATGTTGGAGCGCAGGCGGAACAGGCGGTGGAGGGAGGTTGTCACCAGGCGCCGCCAGCGCGGGCCGAACACACGCGAGCTGCCCGCCAGCACCTCCTGGTAGGCCTGGGCCATCTCCAGCTGGAGGCGGGTGGACAGTTCCACCAGGGTCCGTTCGCGCTGGCCCAGCGGCAGCGGCCGGCCGCTGTACTGCCGGGCCAGGGCGCCGACCAGCGCCAGCACCTCGGGGGCCAGGCATTCCAGGGCCCGGAACAGCTCGCGCGCCCCCGGGGCCTGGTTCTGCAACCGGCGCAGCGC
>JALUTW010000463.1 GCA_027021685.1 Chromatiales bacterium
AGGCGGGGGTGGCGGCGGCCGACGCCCGCGCGGCGGTGCGGCGCGCGCTCGCGGCCGGGCCGCCGGACCCGGGGCGCCCGCTGGCCGTGGTCGCGGCGGGCAAGGCCGCCTGCGCCATGGCCGCCGGCGCGCGCGAGGCGCTCGGCGGGCGCTGGCCCGGCGCGCTGGTGGTGACGGCGCCGGGCTACTGCGGCGGAGCGCCGCCCGGCGCGCGCGTCCTCGAGGCCGAGCACCCGGTGCCGGGCCCGCGCAGCCTCGCCGCGGGCGAGGCCGTGGCGGCCGCCGTGGCCGCCGTGCCGCCGGAGGGCACGCTCCTCTTCCTCCTCTCGGGCGGGGCCTCGGCGCTGCTGGAGCTCGCCCCGCCCGGAGTGGGGCCGGAGGACCACGCGCGCCTCAACCGCTGGCTGCTGGGCGCGGGGCTCGACATCGGCGCCATGAATGCCGTGCGGCGGGCCGTCTCGGCGCTCAAGGGCGGGCGGCTCGCGCTGCGGCTGCGCGGCGAGGCCCTGGTGCTGGCCGTCTCGGACGTGCCGGGCGACGACCCCGCCGTGATCGGCTCGGGCCCGCTCGCCCCGCCCGCGCCGCTCCCGCTGCCGGCGGGGCTGCCGGACTGGGTGCGGGCGCTCGCGCGGCGGGCCCCGCCGCTCCCGGCGCCGGACGATCCCGCCTTCGCGCGCGTGCGCCACCGGATCGTCGCCTCGAACGCCACGGCGCGGGCGGGGGCGCTGGCGGCGGCCCGGGCCGCGGGGCTCGCGGGCCACGACCACGGCCTGCTGGCGGGCGAGGCCGCGGAGGCGGGCCGGCGCATCGGCCGCCTGCTCGCCGGGACGCTGCCCGCGGGCGTGCACGTCTGGGGCGGCGAGGCGCCGGTGCGCCTGCCGCCGCGGCCCGGGCGCGGCGGGCGCTGCCGCCACCTCGCCCTGGCCGCCGCACTCGCGCTGGAAGGCCGCCCGGGCGTGGCGCTCGCCGCCGGCGGGACGGACGGCCGCGACGGCACCGGCGATGCCGCCGGCGCCGTGGTGGAGGGGACGACCGCCGCGCGCGGGCGCGCCGCGGGCCTCGACCCGGAGGCGGCGCTCGCGCGCGCCAACGCCGGCGCCTTCCTGGAGGCCGCGGGGGCGGCGCTGCCGGCCCGCGCGACCGGCACCAACGTCATGGACCTGGTGGTGGCCGTGGCCGGGCCGGTGCATCCTGCATAGGCTACATATGGCATATGGCATATGGCGGATGGTGCCGATTTG
>JALUTW010000464.1 GCA_027021685.1 Chromatiales bacterium
AGGCCATGGCCGCCGGCGCCAACCACTTCGTGGTGGTCACCGGGCATGCGGCCGACCGGGTCGAGGCCTTCCTCGCCGGCCTGGCCGCGCGCCTCGCGGTGCCCATCGAAACGGTGCGCAACCCCGACTGGGCGAGCACGGAAAACGGCCATTCCATTCTGGCGGCAGAAGGGCTCCTCCGGGAGCCCTTCCTGCTGTTGATGGCCGATCACCTGTTCGAGGCAGACCTGGCGCGGGACCTGCTGGCCGCCCCGCTCCCCGCGGACGGCCTGCGCCTGGCCGTGGACGGCAACCGCCACAACCCGCTGGTGGACGCCGACGACGTGACCCGCGTGCGCCGCGACGGCGAGCGCATCACCGCCATCGGCAAGCACCTCGAACCGTACGACGGCTACGACACCGGGATCTTCCACTGCACGCCGGCCCTGTTCGACGCGCTGCGCGACGCCGCCCGGACGGGCGACACCAGCCTCAGCGCCGCCGTCCGGGTCCTGGCGCAGCGCGGCAAGGCCCTGGCCGTGGACGTGACCGGCCGCTTCTGGTGCGACGTGGACGATCCGGCCGCCCTGGCGCGGGCCGAGGAGGCCCTGCTCGCGCGCCTGCGGGGCAAGGATCGGGACGGCCCGGTGGCCCGCTGGCTCAACCGTCCCCTGTCGATCCGCCTTTCGCGGCGCCTGGTGAACACGCGCGTCACGCCCAACGCCATCTCCCTGGCGTCGTTCGGCCTGTCCCTGCTCGCCAGCGGCCTGTTCCTCGCCGGCCAGTACGCGAGCCTGGCCGCCGGCGGCCTGCTGGCCCAGCTCGCCTCGGTGATCGACGGCTGCGATGGCGAAGTGGCACGCCTGAAATACCTCGGCAGCGACTACGGAGGCTGGCTCGATGCCGTGCTGGACCGCTACGCCGACGCCTTCCTGCTGTTCGGCCTGGGCGTCCATGCCTGGCAGACCGGAGGCGGCACGTGGGCCCTGGTGCTGACCTTCCTCGCCATCACCGGCTCCTTCCTGGTCAGCTACACCGCCGACAAGTACGACGGCCTGATGCGCGAGAAAGGCGGCGCCCGCTATCGCATCGGCCGCGACGTGCGCGTGTTCCTGATCGCCCTCGGCGCGCTGCTGAACCAGCCCCTGGCCGTGCTGGGCCTGCTCGCCGCGGTCATGAACGCCGAGACGATTCGGCGGTTGATTGTCTGCCGATAGGCAGGGACGAGGGACGAGGAAAAACAGGGGTATTGGTTTC
>JALUTW010000465.1 GCA_027021685.1 Chromatiales bacterium
AGCGGGGCCTGGGCATCCACGAGCTGTGGGACTCGCGGGTGGCCAGGGACAAGGCCCAGTGGGCGCCGCTGCTGGACTGGCTGGAACAGGGCGCCCAGGCACCGGCCCGGGCCAGCACCGCCTGACCAACTCGTTCATCCTTCCCGGAACCACACCTCGCCGCTGGCCTCCAGCCGCCGCACGGGGTAGTCGTAACAGCGGGTGAGAACCTCGTCTGTGAGCACCTGCTCGCGCGGACCGGCCGCCGTCTCGCCATTCCCCAGCAATACCAGGGCGTGGGTGCAGTGACGCCAGGCCAGCTCCGGCTCGTGCAGGCTCACCAGCGCGGCCCGGTTGTCCTCCCTGCACAGAGCGCCCACCAGCTCCAGGACCCGGTGGCGGTGGCGCGGGTCCAGGTGGCTCGCGGGTTCGTCCAGCAGCAGCACCGCCGGGTCCTGGACCAGCACCGTGGCCAGTCCCAGGCGCCGCCGTTCGCCGCCGGACAGGGTGCGCACGTCGCGGCCCTCGAAACCGGCCAGCCCCACCCGGGCCAGGGCCTGGCGGGCCCGGGCCACGTCTTCGGCGCCTTCCCACTCCCACAATCCCAGGTGGGGATGGCGGCCCGAGAGCGCGGCCTCCAGCACCGTGCCCGGGAAGGGATCGTCGAACGCCTGCGGCAGCAGGCCCAGGCGCCGTGCCGCCTCGCGGCGGGGCAGCGCTTCCAGCGGCCTGCCGGCGAGGCGGATGTCGCCGGCCCGGGCCGGCCGCAGGCCGGCCAGGGTATGGAGCAGGGTGGTCTTGCCCGCGCCGTTGCGCCCCAGCAGGGCCCAGCACTGGCCGGGGGCCAGCGCCAGTTCCAGCCCGCGGCAGACCGTGACCGTCCCCACCTGGACAGCCAGGCCGCGGGCGGCCAGCAGGGCATCCTTCACGGCCGCTGTTCCCGCCGGTTGAGCAGGTACAGGAACACCGGCACCCCCAGCGCCGCGGTGAGCACGCCCACGGGGAGCTGGCGCGGGGCCAGCACCGTGCGTGCCGCGGTGTCGGCCAGCAGCAGGAGGACGCCCCCGCCCAGCACGGCCGCCGGCAGCAGCCAGCGGTGGTCGCGCAGGCCCGCCAGGCGCAGCAGGTGGGGCACCACCAGGCCCACGAAGCCGATGCTGCCGGCGTGGGTCACCGCCACCGCGGTGAGCAGGGCGGCCAGGAGGAACAGGCGCCGCTGCAGGGGCACCACCTCCACGCCCAGGGCGCCGGCCAGGGTTTCGCCCTGGAGCAGAACGTTGAGGGGCCGCGCGAGGGGCCAGGCCAGCGCCAGCCCCAGGACCAGGGCCGCCAGGGCCGGTTCCGGGGCCGGGCCGAAACCCAGGTCGCCCATGAGCCAGAACAGCATGCCGCGCAGCTCGCCGGGCTCGCCCAGGGTGAGGACGAAGGCCACCACGGCGTTCCAGCCGGCGGCGAGGATGATCCCGGACAGCAGCAGGCGGGCGGGGCTGAACCGGCCGCTGCCGTGGGCCAGGGCCAGCACGCCGAGGATGGCGGCCACCGCGCCGGCCAGGGCGGCCCCGTGCTGGGCCAGTGCGGAACCGCCCAGCAGCAGGGCCAGCAGGGCGCCGGTGGCGGCACCGCCGGACACCCCCAGCACGTAGGGATCGGCCAGGGGATTGCGCAGCAGGGCCTGCATGAGGGCACCGGCCAGGGCCAGCAGTCCGCCGGTGGCCAGGGCCAGCAGGGCCCGGGGCAGGCGCAGCTCGGCCACGATGCGCGCGTCGAGCCCGGTGTCGCCGGCCAGCCCGCGCCAGACGGCGGACCAGGGCAGGTCCTGGCTGCCGCTGCCCAGGGCCAGGATCAGTGCGCCCGGGACGAGGGCCAGCAGCAGGAGCAGGAGTGTGCGGGGCGCCATGGACATGAGGCGGGGCGGGCTAGTGCTCGCGGGCGACGTCCGGGCCTTCGCGCAGGCTGATCACGGGCCAGCCGTGGCGCACCGCGTGGTGATACAGGGGCTCGTCAGGGTCCACCGCCACGGGACGGGGCACGGTTTCCAGGAGCGGCAGATCGTTGTGGGAATCGCTGTAGAAGCTGGCCCCGTCCAGGGTGTGGCCGGTGTGTTCCAGCCATTCCTGCAGCCGTTTCACCTTGCCTTCCTGAAAGCACGGGGTGCCGGCGACGCCGCCGGTATAGCGGCCGTCCACCATCTCGGGCTCGGTGGCGAGCAGGTGGGGCACACCCAGCAGCTCGGCGATGGGCTCGGTCACGAAGCGGTTGGTGGCGGTGATGATGAGCAGGGTGTCGCCCTGCTCGCGGTGCTGCGCCAGCAGTGCCGGGGCGGCCGGGGCCACCATGGGCCTGATGCCTTCCTCGATGAAGCGCCGGCGCAGGGCCTCCAGGCGGGCCGGGTCCGTCTCCGCCAGGGGGCGGAGGGAGAAGGCGAGGAATTCCATGATGTCCAGGGTGCCCGCGCGGTATTCCTCGTAAAAGCGCTGGTTTTCGGCCTCGTAGCGGGCACCGTCCACCACGCCCTCGCGCACGAGGAACTGGCCCCAGAGGTAGTCGCTGTCACCGGCGAGCAGGGTGTTGTCCAGGTCGAAGATGGCAAGAGGCAAGGCGATTCTCCTCGAACATGAATCGATCTGCGCCGAAAATCTGTGATCTCACGCAGATGGGTCCCGTACTGCGGGGCTATTGTAACCCATTCTCCGCATTGGTTTTTTCCTGCCGGCCCCGCCTATAATGGGGTGGCCGCCGAAGCGGTTCCGGACATCACCAGCAACAGCCATGATCGACGCAGACGGATACCGCCCCAACGTGGGCATCATACTCGCCAACGGACGCGGCCAGGTCCTGTGGGCACGGCGCATCGGCGAGGATGCCTGGCAGTTTCCCCAGGGCGGGATCCGGCGCCACGAGACCCCGGAGCAGGCCCTGTTCCGGGAGCTGCACGAGGAGATCGGGCTGCTGCCGGCGGACGTGGAGGTGGTGGGGTGCACGCGCCCGTGGCTGCGCTACCGCCTGCCCCGGCGGCTGGTGCGCCGCCGGCGCCCGCGCTGCGTGGGGCAGAAGCAGATCTGGTACCTGCTGCGCCTGCTGGGCGGGGACGACCGGGTCCGGCTCGACAGCAGCAGCCGCCCGGAGTTCGATCACTGGTGCTGGGTGGAATACTGGGAGCCGGTGAACCGGGTGGTGGCGTTCAAGCGCGGTGTCTATGCCCGTGCCCTGCGCGAACTGGCCCCGCTGGTCCCGGGGCTGGCCACGGCGGCGGACGGCATGACCGCCATCCGCCCGGGGCGTTAGGCCGGGGACGGAACATCCGCGCCGTTCGCCGGCAGGGCGGACCGCTTTGCCGGCGGCCCGTCGGCGCCGGTCTGTGGGAACGGCCGCTCGCCGGTCGACGCGGAACAGGAGAAGCATGCTCGCCACACTCCGGCGTATCGTCCAGGAGGTCAGCACTGCGCCCAACATCGATGCGGCGCTGGCGACCATCGTCCGGCGGGTCAAGCAGGCCATGGACGTGGACGTCTGTTCCGTCTACCTCACCGATCCCGTCCAGAACGAGCACGTGCTCATGGCCACCGAGGGCCTGCGCCCCGAGTCGGTGCTCATGGTCCGCCTGCGTCTCGATGAAGGCCTGGTGGGCCTGGTGGCCAGCCGGGCCGAACCGGTGAATCTCGACGACGCGCCGGCGCATCCCCGTTACAAGTATTTCCCGGAGTCGGGGGAGGAGTCCTATCACGGTTTCCTCGGCGTGCCCATCATCCATCACCGCAAGGTGCTGGGGGTGCTGGTGGTGCAGCAGCACGCCCGCCGCTCCTTCGACGAGGATGCCGTCACCCTGCTGGTGACCATCGCCGCCCAGCTCGCCGGGGCCATCGCCCACGCCGAGGCCAGCGGCGAGATCGCCACCCTCAAGCGTCTCAAGCGCGACGCGGCCGAGGACATGCGGCCCCTGCAGGGCGTGCCCGGCGCCCAGGGCGTGGCCCTGGGGCGGGCCGCGGTGATCTATTCGCTGGAAAACCTGGATGCCATCCCCGATCGCACCGCGGAGGACGTGGAGGCGGAACTGGCCCTGTTCCGCGAAGCGGTGGAGCAGGTCAAGGCCGACATCCGGGCCCTGTCCGAGCGCATGGACGGGGTGCTGCCGGCGGAGGACAAGGCCCTGTTCGACGCCTACCTGCTCATGCTGGAGGGCGACAGCCTGATCCGGGCCACCGAGGATCGCATCCGTGCCGGCAACTGGGCCCCGGGCGCGTTGCGCGACACGGTGGCCGAGCACGTGCGCATCTTCACCGACATGGAGGACCCCTACCTGCGCGAGCGTGCCGACGACATCCGCGATCTGGGCGGGCGGCTGCTGCGCTGCCTGCAGGAGGAAACACCCGCGGTGCCCGACTACGGCGATGGCACCATCCTCGTGGGCGAGGACATCACCGCCACCATGCTGGCGGACGTGCCGGTGGAGAAACTGGCCGGCGTGGTCTCGGCCCGCGGCTCGCGCACCTCGCACGCCGCCATCCTGGCCCGGGCCCTGGGCATCCCGGCGGTGATGGGCGTGGTGGACCTGCCGGTGGGCCAGGTGGACGGCGCCAACATCATCGTCGACGGTTACGGCGGCCGCGTGTACGTCTCTCCGCCCGAGTCCATCCGCAACGAGTACCGGCGCCTGGCCGAGGAGGAGGCCCGGCTGTCGGACGAGCTGACCAGCCTGCGCACCCTGCCGGCGGAGACGCGTGACGGCCACCGCATCCCCGTCTTTGCCAACTCCGGCCTGCTGGCGGACATCACGCCCATCCTCGACAGCGGTGCCGAGGGCATCGGCCTGTACCGGACCGAGTATCCCTTCATGGTGCGCCAGCAGTTTCCGGGCGAGGAGGAGCAGCGGCGCACCTACCGCCGCGTGCTGGAGCAGATGGCCCCGCGGCCGGTGACCATGCGCACGCTGGACGTGGGCGGTGACAAGGCACTGCCGTACTTCCCCATCGAGGAGGACAACCCCTTCCTCGGCTGGCGCGGCATCCGCATCACGCTGGACCACCCGGAGATCTTCCTGGTCCAGGTCCGGGCCTTGCTGCGGGCCAACGTCGGTCTCAACAATCTCAACATCCTCCTGCCCATGATCGGCAACGTGTGGGAGGTGGACGAGGCCCTGCGCCTGCTGCGCCAGGCCTACGAGGAGCTGCTGGAGGAGGGCGAGGCGGTGACCATGCCGCCGGTGGGTGTGATGGTGGAGGTGCCCTCGGCGGTGTACCAGGCCGAGAACCTGGCCCGGCGGGTGGACTTTCTTTCCATCGGGACCAACGACCTCACCCAGTACCTGCTGGCGGTGGATCGCAACAACGCCAACGTGGCGGAGCTCTACGATGCCCTGCATCCCGCAGTGCTGCGGGCCCTGACCCAGGTGGTGGAGGGTGCCGCTGCGGCCGGCAAGCCGGTGACCATCTGCGGCGAGCTGGCGGGTGAGCCCATGGCCACGCCGTTGCTGGTGGGGATGGGCCTGGACGGGTTCAGCGTCAGCGCCTCCAGCCTGCCGCGGATCAAGTGGGTGGTGCGCAGCTTCAGCCGCAGCGAGGCCCGCGAGGTGCTGCAGCACGCCCTGAGCCTGGAGAATGCCCACGGCGTGCGCGGTTATCTCACCCGGGTGCTGGACGAGGCCGGCCTGGGTGGCCTGGTGCGGCCGGGCAACTGAATACAGAGGAGGGCGGCCGAGTTCCGCGAGTTGTCCGGGCCCGGGTCCCGCGAGACAGCCGGGGTCAGCCGTACAGGGCCAGCAGCTCGCCGGCCTCGTGCCGGCGGCGGGCGTTGCAGGAGATGTAACGCTGCACCTGGAAACGCTCGCAGCGGGTGGCATTTCCGTAGATCCGCCGCGTGAACGAGGTGTTGTGGTTGGAGATGAGCACCGGCACACCGCGCCGGGCGGCTGCCTCGGCCAGCTTCGCCAGCCGTTCCTGCTGGTCGAGGCCGAAACCGCCGGCACTGTAGCCGGTGAAGCTGGCCGATGGCGACAGGGGGGCGTAGGGCGG
>JALUTW010000466.1 GCA_027021685.1 Chromatiales bacterium
TGTCTCCGCGGATGCCGCCCACGGCGTTGACCGCCACCACCTGCTCGACGCCGGCCTCCTTCAGTGCCCACAGGTTGGCCCGGTAGTTGACCCGGTGCGGGGGAATGGTGTGCCCGTAGCCGTGGCGCGCGAGGAACACCACTTCCACCTCGCACAGCACGCCGCGCGTGAGCGGCCCCGAGGGCTCGCCGTAGGGGGTGTGCACCACCTCGCGGCCGGTGATCTCCAGGTTGCGCAGGGAGGTCAGCCCGGTGCCTCCGATGATGGCGATGCGGGCCACGGCTACAGCCCCTTGACCGCGTAGATGCCGTCCGCGTTGCGCAGATAGCCCTTGTAGTCCATGCCGAATCCGAACACGTAACGGTCTCCCACTTCCAGCCCGACGAAATCGGCCTCCACCCCGTTGCCCCGGTCGTGGTGCTTGCGCACCAGCACGCAGCTCAGCACCTCCGCCGCCCCCTGGGCCCGGCAGTGTTGGAGGATGGCGGCCAGGGTCAGGCCCTCGTCGAGGATGTCGTCCACCACCAGTACGCTGCGCCCGGCGAGGTCCAGTTCCGGCCGCACCCGCCAGTGGAGTTCGCCGCCACGGGTGGCGCCCCGGTAGCGGGTGGCATGGAGATAGTCCACCTGGAGCGGAAAATGCAGGCGTGTCAGCAGGTAGCCCGCGGGGATCAGTGCACCGTTCATGACGCACAGCACCACCGGATCGCTCGCTCCCAGCCGTTGGGTGATCTCCGCCGCCAGCCGGTCGATGGCCGCCAGCACCTCCTCGCGGCTGTACAGCCGGTCGGCCTCCGCCAGCACCCGTTCCACCTCGTCCGGCCGCGGCCGGCCGCCTGCCGGCGCCGCCATCAGGATGCCGCCTCCGGGACCGCCCCTGCCAGGGTGACGGGCTCGGGGACGTGAACCGTGGACGTGGGGAAGGCGATCTCGGCCCCGTGGCGGGCGATGATCTCCGCCACGCGGAACAGGACGTCCTGCTTCACCTCGTGGTACTTCTGCCAGTTGGTGGTGCGGGTGAACGTGTAGATGAAGAAATCCAGCGACGAAGGGGCGAAGGCGTTGAAGTTGACCATCAGGGTCTGGCTCTGGTCGATCTCCGGGTGCGACTGCAGCATCGCCTTGACATCGGCGACGATGGCCGGCAGCTTGTCCACGTCGTCGTAGCGGACGCCGATGGTCTCGTAGATCCGGCGGTGGCTCATGCGCGACGGGTTCTCCACCGCG
>JALUTW010000467.1 GCA_027021685.1 Chromatiales bacterium
ACCGGGAAGCGGAGCCGGCCTGTCCGGTGTGCGGCCAGACGCTGGCGCGCCTCGGGGCCAGCAATCTCATCAAGCCTTTCTGGCAGGACATCTGGCGCTTTTACCGCTATCCGCTGGCCCCGGCACCGCTCCTGTTCATGGTGGCGCTGGCGGCGTTCAACGCCGTGGTGGGCTGGCTGGTGCCGGCCATCGAGCTCATCGTGCCCATCCTGCTGGTCATCGTGTTCATCAAGTATGCCTACGTGGCGCTGGAACAGACCGCGCAGGGCCACATGACCCCGCCGCCGGTGGACGTGGACACGCTCACCGACGAGCTGGAGCTGCCGTTCAAGCAGATCTTCCTGGTTTTCGCCCTGTTCACGGTCAACATGCTGGTCTACGACGCCGGCGGGGTGCTGGCTTTTGCCCCGGTGCTGGCGTTGTCGGTGCTGGCGCTGCCGGCCAGTGTCATGATCCTGGCCACCGAGCACAGTTTCCTGCAGGCCCTCGGCCCCGTGACCCTGTGGCGCTTCATCCGCGGCATCGGTCCGCCCTACTTCATCCTGTGCGGGTTCCTGTTTCTCCTCCTGGCGGCGTTCGCCACCGCGGCCGAGATCATGATGCGTTTCGCGCCGCCGGTGCTCACCACGTTCATGATCTCCCTCCTGGCCATGTACTTCCTGCTCATCATGTTCCATCTCATGGGCTATGCCATCTACCAGTACCACGAGGATCTGAGCTACGAGGTGTCGGTGGCGGTCCACGAGCAGGAGGCCGCGGGGGACACGGAGCCGGCCAATCCCGCCCTGGCCCAGGTGGAGATCCTCCTCAGCGAGGGGCGCATGGAAGAGGCCACCGAGCACCTGGCCCGGCTGGTGCAGCAGGCGCCGGGCGACCTGGAGGTGCGGGAGCGCTACCATCGCCTGCTCCTGGCGCGGGGCGACGCCGCCGCTCTCACCGGCCACGCCGGCGATTACCTGGCCCGGCTGCTGCGCGAGCGCCGTGCCGCCCAGGCCATCACGGCGTACATGGACTGCCAGCGCCTGGATCCGCAGTGGCGCCCGGATGACGCCCGCGTGCGCATCCAGCTCGCGCAGCTCCTGCGCCACGGCAGCCACGGGCGGGTGGCGTTGCGCCTGCTCAACCACTTTCACCGCGACTTTCCCCGCCATCCCCTCATCCCCGAGGCCTACCTGCTGGCGGCCCAGATCATGTGCGAGAACTTCGGCGAGGATGACAAGGCGCGCCAGATCCTGGGCTTTCTCCAGCAGCACTATGCCGACAGCCCGCACATGGACGAGGTGCAGCGCTATCTCCAGGTCATCGACAAGGTGCGCCAGGCCTGAACACCGGCCGGCACCGGATGTCGGCGCGGCCTGAAAGGCCCTTTCGAACTTCGATGCGGGGAATTCCGGGAGGGGGTGGTTCAGAAGCGGACGTGGCGCAGCTGCCGGGCTGCCTCGCTGTCGGGGAATCGTGCCTGCAGCAGCTCGACCAGTTCCCGGGCGCGGGCGGCATTGCCGGCGCGGGCGAAGGCCTTGACCAGCGCCGCCACCGCCTCTGGCAGGCCGGCCGGTGCCGGGGTGCGGTCCAGCAGGTGATCGAGGATGGCCTCGGCCGATTCCAGCCAGCCGCAGGCCAGGAAGCGGCGCATGAGCCGCACCGCCTGCTCGTCCGCCGGCAGGGCCTTGGGGGCGTAGCGCTGCAGATCCTGGAACACGCGGTGCATGAGGTTCACTGTGTTGTCGTCGTCCTGCTCCAGCTCCAGCACCGCCTGCGCGGCGCGGCGGAACTCCTCGCTCTGCGGCTGCAGCTTGGCCAGGTTGAAGCGCTGGGCCAGCACCTCGGGGTGGCCGGGCCAGCGTTGGGCCAGGGCGCCCAGCAGGGCCCGGGCCTGGTCCAGCTCCAGCCGCACCACGTGGCGGCGCACCGCGTCCAGTCCTTCGCGCAGGGCCTGGTCCGGCGGTTCCGTCTCCAGGTGCCGGACGACCACCAGCCCCGGCACGCGCAGGGCCAGCAGGCCCGCGGCGGCACCCGTGAGCAGACCGCCCACGTGGGCCAGGTTGTTCATCTGGCTCATGCCCAGGAAGTAGTCGGCCGCCTCGTAGGCCAGCCACACCGGGAGCACGAGGATCGCCGGCGCGGTGACCGAATCGAAGTACACCAGCAGGAAATAGAAAAAGCGCACCTTGCGCAGCCCGAACAGGGCAAGGTAGGCCCCGGCCAGGCCGGCGATGGCGCCCGAGGCCCCCACCCCCCAGCGGGCGCTGCCCGGCTCCAGCAGGACGAAGAACAGGCCCGAGAGCACCCCGGCGCCCACGAAGGTGGCCAGGGTGGCGGCGCGGCCCCAGGTCATCTCCAGGATGAATCCGAAGGTGAACAGGAACAGCAGGTTGAACAACAGGTGCCAGCCGTCGGCATGGAGAAAAAAGTAGGTCCACAGATCGCTGAAGCTGAAGCGGGCGGGGATCAGGCCGAAGCGGTAGGCGGCCACCCGTTCCAGCAGGGCCTCGAAGCGCCGGCGCTGCTCGCGCCAGCGGGCGTAGTCCGCCGAGCCGGGGCGGATGATACTGTCACTGGCCAGTGCCCGCTGGAAATCGCCGTCGGCCTGCAGGGCATGGAACGTGGCTACCCGGCCGCGGGTGGCGTCGCGTTGCCACAGTTGGCGCAGGCGGGCGGCGGCCTTTTCGTGCCCGGTGTGCTGCAGGTAGTCGAGATAGCGCGGCAGCTCCAGCGCCGGCAGGTCCGAGCGGAAGTAGAAGACGTAGGCCTCTTTCTCGTAGTAGCGGTCCTGGCTCTGGGCCAGCACGTACACCGCGGCCAGCACCAGCATCAGCAGCAGGGTCACCAGCGGCGGGTCGCGCCAGTCGGGGCGTTTGTGCAGCGGAATGATCATGGTTCACGGCAAAGCATAGCGCGCCCGTGCCGCCGGCGTGGTTCGCCCGCCGGCGCCCCGGGGGCCGGCGCATGACGGGGTGCGTGATTTGTGATGGGCATCACACTGGTTCCCTGTCCATCTTCGGACACCGGACGACAATGTAGGCTAGAGTTGATGGAATCCGGGCGGGATGCCCGGCTCGTTTCCCACAGGAGTCCAAGGAAATCATGGTCGAGCACCCCGGGCTGGCCGACACGGAACGAGGCGTCGAAGGCGCTGTCGCCTTCAGCCACCTGCTTTCCGCCGAGGATCGCCGTTGTCTCATGGCCGCGGGCCGCGTGCGCAGCGTGGCGGCCGGGGAAGTGCTGTGCCGCCAGCACGAAGTGGACGACCGGGCGTTCATCATCGTCCTCGGCGAAGTGGAAGTGGTGGAGCAGGTGGGCGGCCGCCGCGTGGTGCTGGCCCGGCTGGGCCGCGGGGAGCTGTTCGGCGAGATCGCGGCCCTGTTCGGGCTGCCGCGGGTGACCGACGTGGTGGTGACCCGGCCGGCGGTGCTGCTGGAGATCGACGGCCGCGCGCTGGACGAACTCATCATCTCCCGCAGCCGGCTCCGCCATGCCATCATGCATCGTTGCCGCCACCGGATCACGGCCACGGCGCTGCGGTCGGTGGCCCCGTTCCGGGACCTGCCGCCCCCTGCCCGCGAACGGCTGGCGGCCGGCGCCGCCTGGGTCACCCATGCCCCGGGGTCGGACATCGTCCGCGAAGGCGAGCCGGGGGACGCCCTCTACGTGGTGTTGTTCGGCGCCGCCCGGGTCACGGTGCCCAGCCCGGAGGCGCCGGTGAATCTGGCCCTGCTGCGTCCCGGGGAGTACTTCGGTGAATGGGCGGTGCTCACCGGTGCCCCGCGTGCGGCCACGGTGACGGCCGTCACCCAGGTGGAGGTCTTGCGGGTGGAGCGCGAGGCCTTCCTGGCCCTGGCCGACGACCATCCGGAGGTCAGGCTGCAAGTGGAGGCGCTGGCACGGCGGCGGCACGAGGCCCTGGTCTACAGCGGTGCCCATCCCCAGGCCGCCCGCGCCGCGCACCAGGTCCTGGCCAGCATCGAGCAGGCGGTGCGCGGCCAGCGCCGCCACCTGTGCGGCCTGTAGCGCCG
>JALUTW010000468.1 GCA_027021685.1 Chromatiales bacterium
GGCGGCACGAGGCCCTGGTCTACAGCGGTGCCCATCCCCAGGCCGCCCGCGCCGCGCACCAGGTCCTGGCCAGCATCGAGCAGGCGGTGCGCGGCCAGCGCCGCCACCTGTGCGGCCTGTAGCGCCGGATCCCTCGCTTCCCTTTTCGAACCCATCTCAAAGTTCCACGCGCATCGCGTTGTGAGTCCACGGCCGCGCCGGCCAGGCGCGCGGCCGTGGGGAATTCTGAGACAGGTTCTGCGCACTTCACTGGCGCCGGCGCCCCGGGCGCGGTATAACAGGCGCGCGGCATGCACCATGCCGCCGAGACAGTCCACAGGGGAGGTTTGCCGCCATGTCCATGCTTCGTCATTCCGGTCCCGTTGCATATCTCGTTGCCGTGATGTTCGCCCTGGCCTGCGTGAGTGGTCCGGCCTCCGCGGCCATGGTGGGAACGCCGCAGCTCCTGCAGGCGCAACAGGCCGCGGCCGGTGCCGCCGCCCGCGCCCGGCTGGAGCGGGGCCTGGTGGAGCTGGGCGTGGAGCCCCGGCAGGCACGCCAGCGCGTGGCGGCGCTCACCGATGCCGAGGTGGCCCAGCTGGCCGGCCGCCTGGACGAGGCCCCTGCCGGTGGCGACGCCCTGGCGCTGGTGGTGGTGGTGTTCCTGGTCCTGCTGTGGACGGACATCATGGGCTACACGGACATCTTCCCCTTCGTCAACAAGTCCCCCGACGGTCGCCGCGGTCCGGTGGTGACGCCGCAGAGCTGAGCACTCCCGCGGCGTGCTGGCGGTCGTGACCCGTGGCGGCCGGCGGGTGGTACTGCTGGCCGTGCTGGCGCTGGCGGGCTGCGCCGCACCGCCCCAGACCGCGCGCCTGCTGCAGGAGCCGCCACGGGATCTGCCGCCGGCGGTGGAACTGGTCCGGGTCCCGTTCTTTCCCCAGGAAGACTACCAGTGCGGGCCGGCCGCCCTGGCCACGGTGCTGGGAGCCAGCGGCCTCGACATCGATCCCGCGGCCCTGGTGCCGCAGGTGTACCTGCCCGGGCGCCGGGGCAGCCTGCAGGTGGAGCTGGTGGCGGCGGCCCGCCGCCACGGCCGGCTGGCCTACACGCTGGCCCCGCGGCTGGAAGACCTGCTGCGGGAAGTGGCCGCGGGGCATCCGGTGCTGGTGCTGCAGAACCTGGGCACGGACTGGTATCCCGTCTGGCATTTCGCGGTGGTGGCGGGCTACGACCTGGCGCGGGGCGAAGTGGTGCTGCGCTCGGGCCGGCGCCCGAGGCACCGCGTGACCCTGGGCCTGTTCGAGCGCACCTGGGCCCGCGGCGGGCACTTCGCCCTGCTGGTGCTGCCGCCGGGCGAGCTGGGGCCCACGTTCACGCCGGACCGTTACGCACGGGCCGCGGCGGCACTGGAACAGGCGGGCCGCCTCGAGGCGGCGCGTGCCGCCTATGCCGCGGGTGCGGCGCGCTGGCCAGGGTCCGCGATCCTGGGGATGGGGCTGGGCAATGTCCTGTATGCGCTGGGTCGCCGGCAGGACGCGGCGGCGGCCTTCCGTGCCGTGCTGGACCGGCGGCCCGGTTATGCCCCGGCCCACAACAATCTGGCCCAGGTGCTGCTGGAACTGGGCGAGCTGGCGGCGGCACGGCGGCACGCCCGGCGGGCGGTGGCGCTGGGCGGCCCCCACCAGGCCGTTTATCGCGAAACCCTGGCCGAGGTGGAAGCGGCCCTGGCCCGCCGTGACGGCGGATGACGGTGGCCCGCGGGACGGGGTA
>JALUTW010000469.1 GCA_027021685.1 Chromatiales bacterium
GGAATGGGCGTGGGCCAGCTCGCGCACCCGGGGGAAGTTGTCCATGTCGATGCACACGCACAGCATGTGCCCCACCCCGGCCTCGGCCGCGGCGGCCAGCGCGGCGTCCAGTTCGCCGCCGAAGGGCTTGAGATCCAGGCGGTCGAGATGGCAGTGGGAATCGACGAGCATGCAGGTCCCCTCCCCGGCGGGTGTGGTTCATCCGCTGCGCCGTGCGGCGCCGGGCGGGGATTATAGCGTATGGGTGGGGCGGTCGGACTTGAGGGCGCCGGCGAGGTAGGTCTCGATCTTGGTGCGGGCGGCGCCGCCGTCCTGGTCCGAGAACTGCACGCCGATGCCGGCGGCGCGGTTGCCCTGCGCGCCCTTGGGGGTGATCCAGACGATCTTGCCCGCCACCGGGAGCTTTTCCTTCTCGTCCATGAGGCTGAGCAGCATGAACACCTCGTCGCCCAGCTGGTAGCTCTTGTTGGTGGGGATGAACAGCCCGCCGTTCTTGACGAAGGGCATGTAGGCGGCGTACAGCGCGCTCTTGTCCTTGATGGTCAGCGACAGGATGCCCTGGCGGCCGCCGGCGAGTCCTTTGGGTATCTGGGCCATGTATGTAATTTCCCCGGTACAGGCAGGCTTATCGGCGCGCGGGCGCCGTGACTTTAACCCACTCCAGCAGGAGGTCCTCCATGAGGAGCTGGCGGTTGAGGGTGCTGTCCACGAGGCCCAGGGCCTCCAGCAGCCGGTCCAGCCAGCGGTGCAGTGCCTCCAAGTCTAGCCGCTGGGCCAGCCCCTGCAAAGCCTCGGCCCGTGACGGATCCCGCAGGGGGGCGTCCGCGCCGGCGGTGGCCAGGCGCACCAGGTCGGCGCTCCAGCCGTAGATCCAGCCCAGCATGGCGCCCGCCTCCTGGGCCCAGTCGGCGGCCAGCTCCAGGGGATCGCGCCGGCCGCGGGCCAGGGCCATCAGGCCGTCGAAGGCCGCGTCCACCGCGCCGGCCTCCTCCGCCAGGGCGAGGGCGGCCAGCGGGGCGCCGCCGGTGGCGGCCAGCAGGGCCGGGGCGGCGGCGGGGTCGTCCAGCCGCTCCGCCAGCCAGGCCCGGGCGTCCTCCGGGGGCGGCGGGGCCAGGGCCAGGCGCTGGCAGCGGGAGCGTACCGTGGCGGGGAGCCTGGCGGGCCGCGCGCTCACCAGCAGCAGGTGGGTGCCGGGGGGC
>JALUTW010000470.1 GCA_027021685.1 Chromatiales bacterium
GCACGTAGCGGGCGGGGCCGCCACCAGGCATGTGGGCCGGAATGAGCTGGTAGCGCCGTTCCAGGCGGGCGCGGACCTCGCCCAGATCCATGTACCGGTCGCTGGCCGCGCGGCCGGTGTCCCCCACGGGCATGGTCTCGATGAAACGCAGGGTGAAGCCGTGCTCCAGGCAGAAGGCCAGCATGTCCTCCACCTCGTGGTCGTTGACCCCGCGCATGACCACCATGTTGATCTTCACCGGGGCGAAACCCGCCTCGCGTGCGGCCATGAGCCCGGCCAGCACCTTGTCCAGGCGGCCGCGGGTGATGCGGCGGTAGGTGTCGGGATCCAGGGAGTCCAGCGACACGTTGAGGCGGCGGATGCCGGCGGCGTACAGGGCCCCGGCCTGCTTCGCCAGGCGGGTGGCATTGGTGGACAGGGACAGGTCCTCGATGCCGGGCAGGGCCGAGAGGCGGCCGGCCAGCCGCGGCAGGTCGCGGCGCACCAGGGGCTCGCCGCCGGTGAGCCGCACCCGGCGGGTGCCCAGGGCGGCGAAGGCCGCCACCACGCGGGTGATCTCCTCGAAGGTGAGCCAGTGATCCGGCTCGTCGAAGTCACGGAAGCCCTCGGGCAGGCAGTAGCTGCAGCGCAGGTCGCAGCGGTCGGTGACCGACACGCGCAGGTAATCGATGGTGCGGCCGAAGGGGTCGGCGAGACGGGTCATGGTGCGGGCTCGCTGGATCCGATGGCGGAAGTATACGTGACCACGGCGGTCAGGATAACAGCGCGCCCATGAGGGGAATTGATCCAGCTCAAGCGCTGCGGGCGGCGGGCGCGGGAGAGGCCCCATGACGGTTGCGGTAATACTCGTCCAGGGGCAGGGTGCGGCCGTCGTACATGACGATGCGGGCGTGGTGGCGGCGGAGCTGGCGCGGCTCGTGCACGCCGCAGGAGTGGGCGATGACTCCCACTTCCCGTTCCAGGGTGCGGGCATAGCTGGCCACGCGGCGGGCCTTGTCGTCGGGGTCGAGGCCCTTCTGCAGGCGCGGGTTGTGGGTGGTGATGCCGGTGGGACAGGTGTTGCGGTGGCACTGCATGGCCTGGATGCAGCCCAGGGCGAACATGAAGCCGCGCGCGGTGGTGACGAAGTCGGCGCCGGTGCACAGGGCCCAGGCCACGCCGCCGGGGGTGATGAGGCGGCCCGAGGCGATGAC
>JALUTW010000471.1 GCA_027021685.1 Chromatiales bacterium
GTCATCCGGGGTTCCGCCCTCCAGCCACATGCTGTCGATTTCCACCACGTAGTCCATTTCATAAGGCGTGTCTTCGGCCGCCAGCACGGCCTCCCGGCTGCGGGGCGGGGCGGGGGACCGGCCGTGGCGCCGCATGGCCTGGAGGTGAACCTGGAGGGCACTGGCAAACCTGGCCCTGGCGATGGCCACGGTTTCACCGGCCGCGACGCAGCCCGGAATGTCCGGGATGTCGACCCAGTAGTCGGTGCCCTCGTCCTTTCTGACAAGGGCAGTGTATTGCAGCATCATCGGTTCCACCTCCCGCGGGGGTTCGCCCCCGTACCCTGTCAACGCCACCCGCGCCCGGCGGGGTCAGGATCCCCGGCTTTGCGCTTGTCCCCATTCTGGATTAAAGTGCCCGCTCCCGCACGGCCCGGCCGGCGGGAGTCCATGGTGGCCCGCGCCGGTCCCCCCGCGACGACAAGCCGTGAACCCGGTCAGGCCCGGAAGGGAGCAGCCGTAGCGGTGGACTCGGGCGCCGGGGTGCGGCTGGCGTGGGTCGCCTCCCATTTGCCGTCCCGACCCGGTAAAATGGCCTTCGGGTTCTCACACACATTTCCCATAAATCAATGAGTTACGAGGTCCTGGCGCGCAAGTGGCGCCCGCGCAGCTTCGCCGCCATGGTGGGCCAGGAGCACGTGCTGCGGGCGCTGGTCAATGCGCTGGACAACGACCGCCTGCATCACGCCTACCTGTTCACCGGCACCCGGGGCGTGGGCAAGACCACCGTGGCCCGGATCCTGGCCAAGGCCCTCAACTGCGAGGCCGGGGTGGGTTCCCAGCCCTGCGGCGAGTGCACCACCTGCCGCGAGATCGACGAGGGGCGGTTCGTGGACCTCATCGAGGTGGACGCCGCCTCGCGCACCAAGGTGGAAGACACGCGCGAGCTGCTGGACAACGTGCAGTACGCCCCCACGCGGGGCCGGTACAAGGTGTACCTCATCGACGAGGTGCACATGCTCTCCAGTCACAGCTTCAACGCCCTGCTCAAGACGCTGGAGGAGCCGCCGCCCCACGTCAAGTTCCTGCTGGCCACCACCGACCCGCAGAAGCTGCCGGTGACCATTCTCTCGCGCTGTCTCCAGTTCAACCTGCGCCGGCTCGACGCCGGGGCCATTCGCGATCACCTGGCGCACATCCTGGGCGAGGAGGGCATCGAGCACGAGCCCGCCGCCCTGGGGCTGCTGGCCCGGGCCGCCGACGGCAGCATGCGCGACGCCCTGAGCCTGCTGGACCAGGCCATCGCCTACGGCGGCGGTGCCGTGCGCGAGGCCGAGGTGCGCGCCATGCTGGGCACCATCGAGGACCGCCACGTGGAGGCCCTCTTGTCGGCGGTGGCCGCGGGCGACGCCCCGGCCCTGTTCCGGGCGGTGGAGGCTCTGGCCCAGGGCGCGCCCGACTTCGGCGGCGTGCTCGATGCGCTGCTGGGCACGCTGCACGCGGTGGCCGTGATGCAGCAGGTGCCGGAGGCCTGGGACGAGGGCATGGGCGAGCGGGAGATGCTGGAGGCGCTGGCCGCGGCCATGGCCCCCGAGGACGTGCAGCTCTACTACCAGATTGCACTCACCGGCCGGCGCGACCTGCCCCTGGCCCCGGATCCCCGCACCGGCTTCGAGATGACCATGCTGCGCATGCTCGCCTTCCGTCCCGCCGGAACGGAGGCCGGCACCGCGGGAGGCGGCGATCTCCCGGCGCAGCGGAACACGCCGGCCGCGCCGGCGGCCGCCACGGCCGGACCCGGTACACCGGCGGCCGTCCCGGCAGCGGAGGCGGGGTCGCCGGCGGCCGCCGGCGGGCTGGTCGCCGAGTGGCAGGCGCTGGCCGCGGCGCTGCCGTTGCGCGGCGCGGCGCGCCAGCTGGCCATGCATTGCGTGCTGGTGGAGCGCGACGGAAGCCGCTGGCGCTTCCGGGTGGACGGCGGGGCCACCGCCCTCAACACGCCCGAGCGGGTGGCCCGGCTCGAGGAGGCCCTCTCCGCCCACGTGGGGTCCGAGGTCAAGGTGCAGATCGAGACCGGGGACGGGGAAACGGCAACGGAGGAATCGCCGGCGGCGCGGGAGGCGCGGGAGGCGGCCGAGCGCCAGGCCCGGGCGGAGGCGGCCATCGCCGAGGACGCCAAC
>JALUTW010000472.1 GCA_027021685.1 Chromatiales bacterium
AACATGCGCCGCATTTCCATGCGCATCCGCGAGGCGGCCCTCGATCTCGGCGTCAAGCGCATCGTTTTCGGCGAGTGCGGCCATGCCTGGCGCGTGGCCTATGCCTTCCTCAATACGCTCGCCGGACCGTTCGATTTCCTGGACAAGCGCTACCCGATCCCTCAGCACATCTGCGAGGTCACCTACGACCTCATCCAGCGGGGGGCGCTGACCCTGGACAAGTCGGCCAACGATCACATGCGGCTGACCTATCACGATTCGTGCAACGTGGCCCGCGCCACCCGCATGGGCGACAAGCCCGGCGGCCAGTTCACCATTCCGCGCGCCATCATCAAGGCCACCTGCAACCATTTCTACGACATGCCGCAGGACACCATCGGCGAGGCCACCTACTGCTGCGGTGGCGGCGGCGGCCTGCTGACCGACGACCTGATGGAGCTGCGGGTCAAGGGGTCCCTGCCCCGCATGGAGGCCCTCAAGTACGTGGTGGAAACCCATGGCGTGACGCACATGGCCGCCATCTGTGCCATCTGCAAGAGCCAGTTCACCAAGGTGCTGCCCTACTACGGGTTCACCATGGACCAGATCGTGAGTGTCCACCAGCTTGTGAGCAACGCCATCGTGCTGGGCGCCAAGCAGTAGGTGAACGGAACAGGCATTCTTTCCAATTCAGGAACAAGGTTCTAACGAACTCAAGCAGGAGAATCAGGCATGGCCACTTCCCCGGAAGATATGCAGGCGAAGAAACTCACCTTCCGCAAGTTCAAGGACGGTGAGCACGAGTACCGCAACCGGCAGGAACAGATTTTCCAGGCGGGTTGGTCGCACAAGTGCCCCACCTATGTTCACCGTACGCCGCCATGCCAGGGCGCCTGCCCCGCCGGCGAGGACATCCGCGGCTGGCTGGACATCGTGCGCGGCATCGAGAAGCCGGCCGGCGAGATGAGCTGGCAGGAGTACGCCTTCCGCCGCGCCACCGACGCCAACCCCTTCCCCGCGGTCATGGGCCGGGTCTGTCCCGCGCCGTGTGAGGCCGGCTGCAACCGCAACCAGGTGGAGGACCACGTGGGCATCAACGCGGTGGAGCAGTTCATCGGTGACTGGGGACTCGAGAACCAGGCCAGGTTCGAGCCCGCGGCCGAGAGCACCGGCAAGAAGATCGCCATCGTCGGTGGCGGCCCGGCCGGCCTCGCCGCGGCCTACCAGCTCCGCCGCCGCGGCCATGACTGCACCATCTTCGACGAGCGCGCGGAGCTGGGCGGCATGATGCGCTATGGCATCCCCGGTTACCGTACCCCGCGTGACGTGCTGGACGGCGAGATCAAGCGCATCATCGACATGGGTGTCGAGGTGCGCATGAACACCCGTGTCGGCCGCGACATCTCCGTGGAACAACTGGAGAAGGACTACGACGCCATCCTGTGGGCGGTGGGCACCCATTCCGGCCGCGCCCTGCCCATTCCCGGCGCCGACGCCCCCAACTGCCTCACCGGTGTGGACTTCCTGCGCGCCTTCAACGAGGGGCGCCTCCAGACGGTGTCCGAGAAGGTCGTCGTGGTGGGTGGCGGCGACACCTCCATCGACGTGGCCTCGGTGGCCCGCCGCCTCGGCCACATCACCGAGATCCACGAGCAGGACCGTCCGGAAAACGTGGTCCTGGGCCACACCGCCCATGACGTCGCCTCCACCGCCAAGCGCCAGGGCGCCGAGGTGACCCTGATCTCCCGTGCCCCCATCGAGCGCATGAACGCCGCCGAGCACGAGGTCAAGGACGCGCTGCGCGAAGGTGTCAACATCCGCGGCTGCCTCAACCCGGTGGAAGTGGTGCTGGACGAGAACGGCCGCGCCAGGGCGCTCAAGGTCATCGAGCTGGAAGACGACGGCAAGACGCCCAAGCCCGGCACCGAGTTCGAGATCGAGGCCGACCTCATCGTGGCCGCCATCGGCCAGCGCGGTGACCTGCAAGGGCTGGAGGACCTGGACAACGGCAAGGGCTTCATCGACGCCGACCAGCATTACCAGGTCCCCGGCAAGCCCGGCCACTTCGTCGCCGGTGACATCGTCCGCCCGCACCTGCTGACCACTGCCATCGGCCAGGCCTCCATCGCGGTGGAGAGCATCGAGCACTACCTGCGCAACGAGAGCCTGGGCAAGCGGCCCAAGGTGGACAAGCACCACTTCGACCTGCTGGCCAAGCTGCGCGAGGCCGGGCTCGAGCCCTCGGAGTACGATCACACGGAGAAGCGCGGCACGTCGGAGTCGGACTTCGCCATCCACAACTACGAGGACCGTTCCAAGCAGGAGATCATTCCTGCCGACAAGCTGTTCCTGGGTCACTTCCAGTACGAGCCGCGGCACAAGCGCAAGGAAAAGGTGCCCACCGCCGACGAGGTGCTCGGTCACTTCGAGGAGCGGATGATCGGGCTGACCGAGGAAGAGACCGTGGCCGAGGCCAAGCGCTGCATGAGCTGCGGCATGTGCTTCGAATGCGACAACTGCGTGGTCTTCTGCCCGCAGGACGCCGTGCATCGCGTGCCCAAGAGCCAGCGCACCATGGGCCGGTACGTGTTCACCGACTACACCCGCTGTATCGGCTGCCACATCTGTGCCGATGTCTGCCCCACCGGCTACATCGACATGGGCCTGGGCGAATAACCGGCGGAGGGGTGCACATGGCACGGTTCCCCGCTCTGATCCGCCGCGCCGCCGCCCTGGCGGCGGTGCTGGCCTTGCTCCCGGCCCCGGTGCTGGCTGATGCGCCCAGGCCCGAGATCCCCCGCGGCAAGGGTGACAAGTGCGTCGAGCCCACCGAGGTCATGCGCCGCGACCACATGAAGTTCATCCTGCGCCACCGCGATGAAACCATGCACCGCGGCATCCGCACCAAGAAGTACAGCCTGGCAGAGTGCATCAACTGCCACGTGCCCAAGGCCGAGGATCCGGCCCGGCAGGTGCACGTGAGCAGCCCCAAGCACTTCTGCAGCAGTTGTCACACCTACGCGGCCGTGACCGTCGATTGCTTCGAGTGCCACTCCGACGTACCCCAGGAAACCGGCGTGGCCAAGGAGGACCTGGTGGTGCCGGTCCACGGCAGCGCCCCGGCCCTCGACCTGGAGCAGGAGGCCGCACGCATGGCCCAGGCTGGAGGTGGAGCAGAATGAGCGAGAACCGGACCACCGACAACGGGCGCCGCCAGTTCCTGGGCGGGGCCCTGGCCCTGGGGGGCATCACCGTCGCCCCGGGCGTGTTCCTGATGAACGTGGCGGGTGCCAAGCCGGCCCACGAGGCGGTCACCAGCGATGTGCGCTGGGGCCTGCTGGTGGACACCACCAAGTGTGCCGACGGCTGCGATGCCTGCGTCCGGGCCTGCCAGGCGGAAAACGGCTGGGGCGGGCCCGACAGCAACGAGGTCAGGTCTTCCGACGACCAGAAGGCGCAGTGGATCCGCAAGGTCCACCTGCGCAACAAGCAGACCGGCAGCACCCATTCCCTCCCCCTCATGTGCCAGCACTGCGAGCACCCGCCGTGTGAAGATGTCTGCCCCACCGGGGCCTCCTTCCGCCGGGCCGACGGCATCGTGCTGGTGGACAAGCACATCTGCATCGGCTGCCGCTACTGCATGATGGCCTGTCCCTACAAGGCCCGCTCCTTCATCCACGAGGATCTGCACGGGCAAAAGGTCAACGCGCCCCGGGGCAAGGGCACGGTGGAGTCGTGCACCCTGTGCGTGCACCGGGTGGACAACGACCGCGAGCCGGCCTGCGTCGAGGCCTGCGCCGCGGAAGGGCGGCGGGCCCTGATCTTCGGTGACATGAAGGATCCCGGCAGCGAGATCTCGCAGCGCCTCAAGCGCCTGGGCGTGCGCCAGCTCCGCGCCGACCTGGGCCTCAATCCCGGCGTTCACTACGAAGGGGTATAAGAACACATGAAGTACGACACCTTCCGCGAAGTCGAGGGCAGCAAGGGCTTCTGGACCGTGTTCGCCCTGTTCGCCGCCATGGTGGCCGTGGGCCTGGGCGCGGCCTGGTACATGGAGCATCAGGGCCACTGGGTCACCGGCATGAACAACCAGATCGTGTGGGGCACGCCGCACGTCTTCGCCGTGTTCCTCATCGTCGCCGCCTCCGGTGCGCTGAACGTGGCCTCCATCGCCTCGGTGTTCGGGCGGGTGCCCTACAAGCCCCTGGCCCGGCTGTCCGGACTGCTGGCCATCGCCCTGCTGGTGGGCGGCCTGGCGGTGCTGGTCCTGGACCTGGGCCGGCCGGACCGCCTCATCGTGGCCATGACCTACTACAACTTCAAGTCGATCTTCGCCTGGAACATCTTTCTGTATACCGGCTTCATGGCCATCGTCGCCTTCTACCTGTGGACCATGATGGACTTCCGCATGCGCGACTACAACAAGGCCGCGGGCATGTTCGCCTTCATCTGGCGCCTGGTCCTGACCACCGGTACCGGCTCCATCTTCGGCTTCCTGGTGGCGCGCGAGCTGTACGATTCCGCGCTCATGGCGCCCATGTTCATCACCATGTCCTTCTCCTTTGGGCTGGCCATCTTCCTGCTCGTGCTGCTGGGGCTGTATCACGGCACCGGCCGGCCCATCGGTGACAAGATCCTCATGCGGCTGAAAAACCTCCTGGGCATCTTCGTCGCCGCCGTGCTGTATTTCGTGGTGGTCTTCCACCTGACCAACCTCTATGCCGCGGAGCATGCGGGTGCCGAGCGCTTCGCCCTGCTGGACGGCGGCATCTACACCCAGCTCTTCTGGTGGGTCCAGGTGGGCCTGGGCTCGGTGGTCCCGCTGGTGCTGCTGTTCCATTCCGGCCTCGGGCGGCGGCGCAGCAGCATCGTCCTGGCCTCCATCCTGGTCATCATCGGCGGCCTGGCGCAGATGTACGTCATCATCATCGGAGGCCAGGCCTACCCCCTCAACATCTTCCCCGGCATGGAGGTGACCAGCAGCTTCAATGACGGCGTGGTGGCGGCCTACTCCCCCAGCCTGCCGGAAGTCCTGCTGGGCCTGGGCGGGGTCGGCATCGCCCTGGCCGCAGTGATGCTGGGCGTGCGGGTGCTGCGCTTCCTGCCCGACAGCCTGGAAGATGCGCAGGTGGACCCCCACCACGCGCGAACGGAGACCGGCGAGGCCGAGGCCCAGCCGGCGGGCTGAGGCGGCGCGGCCGCACCGGCCGTGCCCCCGTGCTGCCCGGCCCTGCGCCCCGGTCCCCTGACGGTCGGTGACCATGGCCCAGCTACTCGTTTCGGCAGCACACAAGTCCTCCGGCAAGACCACCGTCAGCGTTGGCCTGTGCGCCGCCCTGCGGGGGTGCGGCGTGCAGGTGCAGCCGTTCAAGAAGGGACCGGACTACATCGACCCCCTGTGGCTGGGCCGGGCCGCCGGGCGCCCCTGCCACAATCTGGACTTCCATACCCAGAGCCCGGACGAGATCCGGGCCACCTTCGCCCGCTACGCCGCCGGGGCGGATCTGGCCGTGATCGAGGCCAACAAGGGACTGCACGACGGCATGGACCTGGCCGGCGAAGACAGCAACGCCGCCCTCGCCCGCCTGCTCCAGGCCCCCGTGGTCCTGGTCATCGACACCCGCGGCATGACCCGGGGAGTAGCGCCGCTGGTGCTGGGCTTCGCCACCTTCGACCCCCGCGTGCGAATCGGCGGCGTGATCCTCAACCAGGTGGGCGGCAGCCGCCACGAGGGCAAGCTGCGTGCAGTGCTGGAACGCTACACCGACATCCCCGTGCTGGGGGCGTTGCGCCGCGACCCGGCCCTGCACATCGACGAGCGCCACCTGGGCCTGATCCCCAGCAACGAGCACGCC
>JALUTW010000473.1 GCA_027021685.1 Chromatiales bacterium
GCGAAGTCGTCGGTCTCGCGCTGTTCCTTCCTGTCCTCGATCTTCCGCTCCTCGCGGGCGATGCGCGCCATCACCTTTTCCAGCACCTGGCTGTCGCGATGGCGATCGCGCCACTGGTGGCGGCGGTCCCTGCACCGGGCCTCCAGCTCCTGCAGGCGCTGGCACTGGATGCGGATGGCGGCGTCGAGCTGCTCCAGGAAGGACTGGTACTCGCGCAGCCGGGCGGCGCTGATGCCGGCCCGGCCCCGGCGGGTCATGTCGGCGACGTATTCCTCGCGGTAGCGGGTGAGCTGGTGGAGCTGCTCGCGCCCCTGCGCCAGCTCCCGTTGCGCGAGTCCCAGGGCACGGGCGGCGTCGTTCTCCCGGCCCTCGGCCAGGCGGTGGATGGGACGAAGCCTGCGCGAGCGGCGGGCCACGGCGGCCTCAACCCTTCTCGGTCATGGCGGCGGACGCAGCCGCACCCATGAGGGCCTGCAGCCCGGCGAGACTGTCGGCCCACGACACCGGTTCCCGCTTGTCCTGCTGGAGAAAGGCCATTATGGACGGGCGCATGCGGATGGCCTCGTCGATGCGCTCGTCGGAGCCCTGCTGGTAGGCCCCGACCGCGATGAGATCCCGGTTCTGCTCGTACAGCGAGTGCAGGCGGCGGAAGCGGCGCACCAGGTCCTGGTGCTCCGGGGTGGTGATCTCGGTGAAGGCGCGGCTGATGGAAGCCTCCACGTCGATGGCGGGAAAGTGGCCTGCCTCGGCCAGATCGCGCGAGAGCACCACGTGGCCGTCGAGGATGGCGCGGGCGGCGTCGGCGATGGGGTCCTGCTGGTCGTCGCCCTCGGTGAGCACCGTGTAGAACGCGGTGATGGAACCGCCGCCGCGGTCGCCGTTGCCGGCCCGTTCCACCAGTTGCGGCAGGCGCGCGAACACCGACGGGGGGTAGCCCTTGGTGGCCGGCGGCTCGCCGATGGCCAGCCCCACCTCGCGCTGGGCCTGGGCGAAGCGGGTGAGCGAGTCCATGAGCAGGAGGACGCTGCGGCCGCGGTCGCGAAACCACTCGGCGATGGCGGTGGCCAGGTAGGCGCCGTGCAGGCGCATCACGGGGGTCTGGTCCGCGGGCACCGCCACCACCACCGCGCGCTGCATGCCCTCGCGGCCCAGGATGTGATCGATGAACTCCTTGACCTCGCGGCC
>JALUTW010000474.1 GCA_027021685.1 Chromatiales bacterium
GGGTCCCGGAGGGGTCGAACGGCAGCCGGATGCGGTAGCGGCCCGCTTCGTCCAGGTGGGCGTATTCGCCCCCGGTGCTCTCCACCTTCGCGGTGAAGCTGGCCGGCGGGCGGGGGATGGTGATGTCTTCGCGCTCCGGCGGGGTGCGGTAGGGCACTTCCAGGCGCAGCAGCACGGCTTCGTTGGCGTACGTGGGGCCCTTCTGCTCCGGGCCCCGGGGCCGGGCCGATGCCTGCCCGGCCTCGTGCTCGAGGGCCACCACCAGGTAGTCGCCGTCCAGGGCGCCGTGCCCGGAGATGTTCACCCGCAGCCCCGGCGCAAGACCCCGGCTGTCGGTGACGGCCACCACGGTCTCGCGCCGGCAGTCCAGCGCCTCGCGCCTAAGCCGCGCCAGGCGCATGCCTTCGTCCAGGTCGCCGTGGTGGCTGCCCCACACCCGCGCCCGCCCGCAGCCTTCGGGGCCGCAGGCCCGCCGGGCCTCGGCTTCCAGTCCCGCTTCGGGGGTGCGGTAGTTGTAGTCGGCCAGGCTCACGGCCTCGGTGAGCAGCCGGCCCTCCCGGCCCAGGCTGAGGACGGTCTCCCGGCCCCGCACGGTCCCGCTGCGGGCGTGGTGCACCAGCCCGCCGGCAAGCTCGCCCCCGGCGCCGTTGTGGTCGGTGACGATGAGCCGCGCGCCGTTTTCGTCCTGCTCGAAGAACCACCACAGGCCCCACCAGGTGAGCTGGCGCAGGAGAAAGGCGTAGTCGCTTTCGTTGTACTGGACCACGTATTCCCGCGCCGGGTAGCGCTCGCGCAGGCGCAGTTCGAAGTCCGCGCCCTCGAAACCTCCGCCACGCAGCACTTCCTCGGCAATCTCGTCGATGCGCCGGCCCAGGAACACCCGGCTTTGCACGGTGTGCACCAGCCGGTGCAGCGGCGAGCGCAGGATGATTTCAAGCCGCCGGCCGTCGGGGCCGGGGGACTTGTCTTCGGCGTGTTCCACCACGCCGTGGATGTAGCTCGCCCCGCCCTCGCGGGCCAGTTCCAGCACCGCGGCCTTGCCCACCACTTCCCCGGGGGTCCATTCCCGCTCGGTCTCCAGTTCGACCTTGAAGGTGTAGTCCCGCGACAGGCCGTGGTCCTTGCTCTTGAAACCCAGCACCGAGAAGGTGTCGTCGGGAAGGCCCTGGAGGCGGAA
>JALUTW010000475.1 GCA_027021685.1 Chromatiales bacterium
TGGTTCCCGCTGTTCTGGCTGGTGGGAATGTAACCGGCCCACCGCGCCGCGAGCGCGGGGCGGCGGAGCCGCCAGGTGCGGCGAGTCGGCGCAGGGGGGGCAGGCGGGGACTGATTGGGTCCGGGGGGTGGTTCCCGCTGTTCTGGCTGGTGGGAATGTAACCGGCCCACCGCGCCGCGAGCGCGGGGCGGCGGAGCCGCCAGGTGCGGCGAGTCGGCGCAGGGGGGCAGGCGGGGACTGAGTTGGGCCGGGGGGTGGTTCCCGCTGTTCTGGCTGTTGGGAATGTAACCGGCCCACCGCGCCGCGAGCGCGGGGCGGCGGAGCCGCCAGGTGCGGCGAGTCGGCGCAGGGGGGCAGGCGGGGACTGATTGGGAGCAGGAGGTGCGGCCCGCCGGCCTGCCCCGGGGAGGCCTCAGGGCGGGGTCGGGCGATCCGGCTCGAACTGGAATTCCACCCTGTTGTTGCGCCGCGCGATGCGGTTCCAGGCCCCGGCCGTGGTGCGCGGGTCCACCGGCGGATAGGACAGGCGCGGGGCGCGGTCGCCGTGCAGGCGCACCTCCGCCCGCAGCCGGCCGCCGGATGTCTCCGGCAATGCCTCCAGGAACTGGGCGAAGGCCACCGACATGGCCTGGGCCCGGGTGAGCTCCGGGGCCGCCGCCAGGGCATCGGCATCGCAGGCGGTGGCGGGAAGGGTCTCCGCGGCCGGCACCAGGGTCCCGCCCGCGGCGCGCCGGAGGCAGAAGCGCCCCTGGTGCACGTGGACGACCACCCGCCCGCGCAGGCCGGCGGCGGCGAGGCGGTGGCTGAGTTCACGCAGGGTCTCCAGCCTTTCGCCGTCCAGCGGCACCTCGCCCCAGGCGTACTGGCCGCTGGTGTTGAGGGCCCAGTTCAGGGCCCGGGCCAGGCGGGCCGGCGGCACCGGTGCCGTTGCCACCGGTGGGGATGCCTCCGCCGCACGGTCCTCCAGCCGCCGTGCCAGCTCGCTCACGGCACGGGCGGCGCGTTCCACTTCCAGCCGCTGGCTTTCCGTGGCTTCCCGGTACAGGTGGTGGATCCACCACGGGACGGCCAATCCCACCACCACCACGGCCGCCAGCCAGCCCGGGCCGCGGCGCCGCGGGGCGGGTGCCGGGGCAGGTTCCGGGGCCGGCGGCGGGGCGGCCCGGGGCGCCACGGGCTCGTTGGCGGGAACCAGCCGGGGCAGCGGCGGGGCGTCCATCCGGGCCGGCCGTGGCTCGTCGAACAGGCGCAGGGCGCGGAGGTTTTCCGCCAGCTCCTCCGGGCCCACTTCCTTGGGCAGCACTGCCGCCGCCCCCAGGGCCCGGGCCTGGGCCACGTATTCCTCGCCCCGCTTGGAGGTGTACATGAGCACCGGGATGGTGCCGGTGGCCGGGTCGGCCTTGATGCTGCGCAGGGCCTCCAGGCCGTCCATGCCCGGCATCATGTGGTCGAGGAAGATGACATCGGGCCGGTGGCGGCGCAGGTATTCCATGGCCGCCTCCGCCGAGTCGGCGGCGTCGAAGTCCAGCCCCAGCTGCTGGAGCAGCCGGCCCAGGGCCAGCCGGGCCACCCGGGAGTCGTCGACGATGAGAGCCAGGCGCGCGGCCATAAGCGTGGTCTCCTGCCCGCAGTCCGGTGCCATTATGCCCTGTTCCGGTGCGGCGCAACCGTGCCCGGGTGCACAGCCGGGGTCCCGGTCACTCCCGGATCCAATTGATCTCCCGGGCCGTGGCCTCCCCCACCACGCAGTGGTGCAGCGTGGGGGGCATCACCGCCCGGCCCGGGGCGAGGGGGATGCGGCCGCCCATGATCTCGGCGAAGCGCTGGGGATGGCGGGGGTCGCGCTCGGGCTCGGCGTAGCCGTCGGGCCAGCGGGGCTGGCCATCGGGCAGGTATTTGTCGGTGGCGCCCAGGGTGTGGAGGATCTCGTGGGCGATGACCACGTTGTTGGTCTCGGCATGGCGGCGGCCGGCGAAGGCGTTGACCACGCCGATGAGGCCCTTTTCCAGTCCCAGGGAGTGGGCCAGGCGCCGGACGTGGGCCGGGTCGTGGTAGACCACGAACACCCGGATGTCCGGCGAGGGCCCGGGGAAGTTGTCGGCCCGCCAGGCCCACCAGCGCAGGTGCAGGCTCCAGGGCATGACCCGCCAGGGGGCAGGATCGGCCGGCGGGGGTGGCGGCAGGGTGTCCACCTCCGGCGCCAGTTCCACCCGCAGCGGGGTGTCGATGTCCACCTCCCAGGCCCGGGCCTCGTCGGCGAAGAACTGTTCCAGGGCCGCGAAGCGGCGCCGCGTCAGGCTCCGGATGTAGGCCGCGGTCGTGGGCCGGCCGTCACCGTTGATGGGGTAGATGGCCACCCACAGGGGTGCGTCCCAGTCGGTGGTGCGCAGGCGGGTCAGCCAGGTGCTGGCGGCCACGATGGCCAGGGTGGCCATCAGCAGGGAGATGCGGAGGATGCGAAACAGCCGGCGCAATGGCAGGTCCCAGGGTTCCAGCCCCCGACTATAGCACGCCGCCCGGGGCCTGCCTCTCAAAGGGCGTGAATTTTATAATTTTATTAAAAACAACAAGTTGTGATTCATGCTTGCAAGCCGGGGCGGGGCCGTCTAAGGTTGAGGCTAGCCGTCCGGCCGGCTGCTCCATCGCCGCCAGGCAGCTTTTCCGGTCCCGGTGACACCGGTCCCATTTCCAGTGGTACAGGTCGTGCAGTGCCCGTGCGCCGACGTCGCGGTGCCGGGCGGGCCGCCGTTTCCGGACCGCCAGATCAGGTTTCGCTTTTGCCCTCCGGTTGAGCATTGAACTTCTTCGGGGGGTTTTTTTTGCGCGTCCGGCGCCGCTGTGGCCGGCGGCGGGCCGCTCGTGCTATATGGAGAGGCATGCACAGCCGTCTCCCGCCACCCCGCAGGACTCCCCGGTGAACGACGCCCACGATCTGGAACTCCTGCTGCGTTCCGGCGTTCCCCTGGTGCAGATGGAGACCCGCCAGGAGCAGCGGGCGCTGGCACTGCTGGACCGGCTGCAGGGACCGCTGGGGCTGCCACTGTACCGCTGGTCCGTGACCGAGGGCCTGGCCCGGGTGGTGGGGGGGCTGGGCATGGAGGGCGAACACCGCGAGCCGCACGAGGTGCTGGCGCGCATCAAGGAGGGCGCCCAGGCCGGCCTGTACGCTCTGCTGGATTTCCATCCCTACGTGGACGAGCCGGTGCACGTGCGGCTGCTCAAGGACATTGCCCTGCGCCACGAGGCCACGCGCCAGGTGCTGGTGTTCATCAGTCACCGCATCGAGCTGCCCGCAGAGTTGTCGGCCTGGACCGCGCGCTTCCAGTTGAGCCTGCCCGGCCGCGAGGAACGCCTGCGCATCGTGCGCGAGGTGGCCCGGGAGTGGAAGCAGGCCCACCCCGGGCGCAAGGTGAAGGCCGAGGCCGAGGCCCTGGACGCGCTGGTGGACAACCTGGCCGGACTCACGCCGGCCGAGGTGCGGCGGCTGGCGCGGCGGGCCATTTTCGACGACGGTGCCGTCACCGGCGACGATGTGCCGGCCGTGGCGGAGGCCAAGCACCGGCTGCTCAATCGCACCGGTGTCCTGGGCTACGTGTTCGCCACCGAGCGTTTCTCCGACATCGCCGGACTGGAGAGGCTCAAGCGCTGGCTGGAGCTGCGGCGCGAGGCCTTCCGCCGCGGCGAGGGCCCGGACCTGCCGCGCGGCATCCTGCTGCTGGGCGTGCAGGGCTGCGGCAAGAGCCTGGCGGCCAAGGCCGTGGCGGGGACCTGGGGCGTGCCGCTGCTGTCCCTGGACATGGGGGCGCTCTACAACAAGTACCACGGCGAGACCGAGCGCAACGTGCGCGAGGCCCTGGCCACTGCGGAGGCCATGGCGCCGTGCGTACTGTGGATCGACGAGATCGAGAAGGGCGTGGCCCACGGCGGCGAGGACGGCGGCACCTCGCGCCGGGTGCTGGCCACCCTGCTCACCTGGATGGCCGAGCGGCGGGCGCCGGTGTTCCTGGTGGCCACCGCCAACGACATCTCGGCCCTGCCGCCGGAGCTGGTGCGCAAGGGCCGCTTCGACGAGATCTTCTTCGTCGATCTGCCCGATGCCGCCACCCGCGCCGCCATCTTCGTCATTCATCTGGACAAGCGCGGCCAGGCGCCGGCGCTGTTCAACCTGGAGGAGCTGGCCGCGGCCACCGAGGGTTTTTCCGGCGCCGAGATCGAGCAGGTGGTGGTGGCGGCGCGCTACGCCGGCGGCGAGCGCGTCCGCCACCAGGACCTCATGGAAGCCATCCGCCAGACCCGGCCGCTGTCACGGGTGATGGCCGAGCACATCGGGCGCCTGCGGGAATGGGGGCGGACCCGCGCGGTGCCGGCGGGCTGAAGGTGCGGCCTCAGCGCGGCTGCATGCCGCGCACCAGGGGCAGATCCTTGCGCTGGCCGTACTCCAGCATGGAGCCGTCGTAGACCTTGACGTTGCCGAAGCCCAGCCGGCGCAGGGTGAACCAGGCGTGGGTGGCGCGGTGGCCCGACTGGCAATAGGTGATGACGGCCCGGCCGGGGTTCTGTACCCCTGCCGCCGCCAGCCGCCGGCGCAGCGCATCCGCCGGTTTCAGCACGAAGCCGTGGTCGAAGTCCACCGCCTGGTCCCAGGCGAACCAGAGCGCGCCCGGGATGTGGCCGCTGCGCGGCACCCGCGGGTGGCCGGCGTATTCCTCGCGGCTGCGCACGTCGAGCAGAACCACGCCGTCGTCCTTCATGGCCGCGCGCACCTCCTCCAGCCCGGCCGCGGTGCCGGCCGCCGGCCGGGCCGGCGCCGGGTAGCTGGCGGGCTTGAACTTCGGGGCTTCATTGGTCACCGGCCGCCCTTCCAGGATCCACTTGACCAGGCCGCCGTCCACCAGCGAGTAGCGGGCATGGCCCAGCCGTTCCAGCTCCCACAGCAGGCGTGCCGCATTGAGCCCGCCCAGGTCGTCGTAGACCACCACGTGGTGGGAAGGCGAGACGCCCAGGCGGCCCAGGACCCGCGCCACGCCGGCCGGTCCCACGGACAGGCTCACCCCGGTGCGGGTGCGGCGGTTGAGGGCACCGTAGGGCAGGTGCCGGGCGCCCGGCACGTGAAAGCGGCGGTACTGGAGATCGTCGGACATGTCCAGCACCACCACGCCGGGGTCGCGGTAATGCTCCGCGAGCCAGGCGGTGTCCACCACCAGCGGCGCGGCCGCGGTGGCGGCGGGCATCAGGAGCATGAGCAGAAACAGGCGCAGCCAGGTCATGGAGACTCCCCGTGGTCGTGATTTCGGCTCCGTTCGTGCCGCCGTCGCTTGCCACTGCCGCGGCGGCGCGGCTAGTCTTGGATTGACCGGCCGCCGGCAGCGGCCGGCCAAGGCGCGCAGGGACGCCCCGCCCGCGAATCAGGCGCACGGCGCCTGATTCGGCGCGGCCGGACCCGGACCGGTACGGGTCCGGCGCGTCGAAAAAGCCGGGACGGCCTTTTTTCAACATCCGGTCAGGGCCTCCGGCGGGAGGCGGGAACAGAGTATGACCCAGGTCACCTGCAAATACCATCCGGAGCGCCCGGCGGTGTGGCACTGTGAACCGTGCCGCATCGACTTCTGCCTGGCCTGCGTCACCAGTCCGGACCGGGAAGCGGAGCCGGCCTGTCCGGTGTGCGGCCAGACGCTGGCGCGCCTCGGGGCCAGCAATCTCATCAAGCCTTTCTGGCAGGACATCTGGCGCTTTTACCGCTATCCGCTGGCCCCGGCACC
>JALUTW010000476.1 GCA_027021685.1 Chromatiales bacterium
CGCTGGAACACGGCACGACGCTCTACCTCGCCTTTCCGCAGCCCCTGCCCCGGGAATTCTCGCTGGAATTCGTCGTGCGCAGTTTCGAGGCCGGCCGGCCCATGCTCCGGTTCGCACTGCATCCCAGGGAGATCCTGACCCGTCTCCAACGGGGCGATGCGTATGCGGCCGAGGACGGACAACTCGTCGCCGGTCTCGTCAGGGTCGGGGATCCCTCCTTGTTCGGAGCCAAGGACCAGCCGCGGGGCAGCCTCGAGGGCCGGTGGGACTTCCGCCATCGGGTCGCTCCCGGCAAGGAGCATCGCATCGCCATCCAGGTGCGGCGCAACCAGATCCGTTTCTTCATCGATGGCAAACGCATCGGGCACAAGCCGTTCATGCCGGCACAGGCACCGCAGGTGCTGTCGTTGTATTTCCGGCGCCTGGTGGAGGCGCCGCAGCCGTTCGGCGAGGCGCCGGTGCTGGTGCGCGACTTCCGCATCGCGGGCTACAGCGAAAGGGAGGCCACGCCCCAGGCCGAACGCGATCTCATCCGCGATCTCGGCGCGGTGGAGACGGATGAGGGCCTGAAGGTCACGCTGGCCGAGGCCATCCTGTTCGATTTCGGCAAGTGGTCCCTCAAGCCCGAGGCACGTCCGACGCTGGAGAAGCTTGCCAGGCTCGCGCGCCTGCGCAAGGGACCGGTGCGGGTCGAAGGCCACACCGACGATGTGGGGCCCGAACAGTTCAACCGGGTGCTCTCGGAGCTGCGGGCCCACGTGGTGGCGCTGGAACTGGCCCGCCTGGGCGTCGATCCCAAACGGCTGCGGCCGCGCGGCTTCGGCGAGACGCACCCCCTGGTGCCCAACGACTCCGATGAACACCGCGCGCGCAACCGCCGCGTGGAGGTCATTCTGGCACGGCCGGTGCCCGGTTCACGCTGAGGGGGTGTGTCGTGCTGCGGGGATCCCTCGCGCTGGCGCTTTCTCTCGTGCTGGCCTCCGGCGTGTCCGCGGCCGACCCGGTTGCGCGGCTCGCCGGCGCCCGTAAACCGGGCGCGGTGCGCGAGGCGGCGCTGCAACTGGGCAAGGCCCTTGAAGGCGGTTGCTGTTTCGGGCGCGAGCGCGAGATCGCGCGCCTGATCGCCGGGAGGCTGGCCACCTGCCCGCGCGACCCGGCCCTGGTCAACGCGCTCGCGTACGCACTGGAGCCCATCGCGCATGCCCTGGTCATCGAGGACCCCACGCTGGCGCGTCACGCCGCCATCGAGCAGCCCCTGCAGTGCATGCGCACCGATCCCGGTTCCTGGCCGGCCTATGCCGTGCTGCCGATGGGTGCGGGCGGCCTCGCCCTGGCGCAGCACGATCCGCAGATGGCGGCCGGGATGATCGCGCAACTGCTGGAACACGCGCGCGGCCAACCCGGGCGCGTGCGCCAGGTGCTCGACTGGCTGACCCGTTTATCCACGGAAAGGGGCGTTGCGCTTCCGCCCCTGGATCGAACCCTGGTCGATGCGTTCATCGACACAGCCGGCAACGGCCTGTATGACCTGGTGACCCTGTTCTCGAAATTCCCGGGTCGCGCAGGCACCGAGGCCCTGCTGCGCCTGGCCGAACGGCGCGATCTCGCCGTGCCGCCCGAACTGGCCCGATGGGCGAAAGCAGGAGACATACGCGCCCAGGCCTTGCGCAAACTCGGGTCACGCCGGCTCGAACCCCGGGATCTGGAGCGGGTGGCTCGTCTGGCCCGCGATGCCGACCAGCGGGTGGCCGGCGCGGCGCGGACCCTGCTCGAAGCCCAGGGGCGGAGCCGGACGGAGGATAGCGCCGCGGGGGAGACCGGAACACACGCGCCCCGGGACCTGATCCACACGCTGACCTCCGGTGCTGATTCGGACCGCGTCCGGGCGGCGGCGGGGCTGGCCGCATACCTGCGCGGGCATCCCGGCGAGCACGCCGCGCGGGAGGCCCTGCGCCGCGCCGCCGAGGGCGATGCCGATGCGCGGGTCCGGGCGCGTGCCTGGGTGGCGCTGCTCGTCACTCGTGATCGCCGGTTCACCTGGGAGCGCCTGCTCGCCCGGCTCCGTGCGCCGGCCACCCGCGAGCGCGTGCTGGAGACCCTGGCCCGGTTCGACACGCCGGTACCCGCGGAACTCCTGGAAAGCCTCCCCGACGCACTGCCGCGGACCCTGCTCGACATCGCCGCCACGCCGGGCGACACGCAGGCGCGCGTCAAGGCCCTGCGGATCCTGAACCGGGTGTCCCGCTGGCCGGCGGGGGAGGGGAGCGCCGGTGCCCATGCGCGCGCCTTGGCCGACCGGTTCTCCAGGCTGGCCGAGCCGCGCGTGCGTTCGCTGCTCACCGACCCGAACGCCGAAGTTCGCCGGACGGCGGCCGGCTTCTTCGCGGCTGTCCCCGCGCGCGAACCGGCGACGATCGTGGCGCTGCTCGCGGCGACGGGGGATGCCAGCCGGTACGTGCGTGACGAGGCGGCCGCGGCGCTCGCCACGCTCCGGAGCGTACCACCCGGGTTCGCGCGCCGGCTCGCCGAGCGGCTCGCACGGGGTGATGCCGACAAAAACGTGGCCCGCAGGCTGCGCGATGCGTATGCCGCCGCCCTTTGCGCCGATCCGCAGGCACAGGAAAGGCTCGCCGCCGTGATCCTGCATCGCGAGGGCAATGGCGTTCTGCGCCAGACGCTCGCCAGCCATTGTCGCCTGGAGGGAGAGGCCGCACGCAAGTTGCTCCACCGGCTCGGCGGCACGCTGGTGGACAGGCTCGCCGCCTCGCGCGGAGGGCCGCTTGCGGAGCTGGTGCGTGCCGGGGACGATCCTCCACCCTGGGCGCTGATCCGGCGCATGGTGCCGGCCGGGGTACGCGATGCCTGGCTGCTCCAGCAGGCCGCGGTTCCGTCGCTGGGCTGGAAGGCGCGAATGGCGCTCCTGGCCCGCATGGAGGTCCGTGACGCGCCCCGCGTGCGCCAGGAACTCCTCGGGTGGCTGGTGAAAGGGGTACGCGCGGGTGGCATCGATGCGGCCGGCTATCTCCAGGTGTTTGCGCCGCTGGGCTACGCCGGCATCCGGGCCCTGGCCGATGCGTTCGCGCAGGACGAACGGAATCTTGCCCGCGCACGGGAACTCATGGAGCAGGCGCAGGCCCATGCCGCCCGCTGTGCCGCGGCGGCATCCTCCTGCGGCAGCGTGCCGGAGCCCGGCGCGGAGGACATTCCCGGGATCGCGAAACGGATTCGTGCAGTGGCGCATGACGCCCCGCGCCTGGCCCTGCTGGTCCGGCTCCTGAACCTGTACGCGCTGGGTCGCGACATGGAACTGCAGCGCCGGGCCTGGGAGGCGGGCATCACACCGACTCTGCTCGAGGCGATGGGCAGGCCCGGCGGTTGCGAGGCCGTCCGGCCCGCCATTCACAGCCTGCTGGGCAGGATGAAGCCGCCCGTGTGCCAATGAATCTGCAAGCATGAGCCAACCCGGAGGAAAACACCCATGACCACGACACGCCGTATCGGCCGCGACCTGTTGACCGTGCTGGTCCTGGTGTTGGGCGCCATGGCTTCGGCCCAGGCCGTCGAGCGCTTCAGTTACTGCGGTACGCTGCGGGTGGCCGGCGGGCTACAGACCCCGGAAGGCACCGTCATGCCGGCGATGCCCATGATGCCGTTCATCGGCGGCTACGTGGGTCCGCTCGGCATCACGCCCATGCCCCCGCGCACGTGCGTTTATGTCACGCCGGGGCCGGTCCGTGACGGGCGCCACGTTCCGGCCATCGTGGTCTGGTCCGACATGGGTGCGCCCATGCCCTACCATGCCGACATCTATTCCGACGCCGGGGGCATCTTCGGCCACCGCAGGGAGCAGCCTTCGGACTTCGAACCCGCCGGGCTGATGGCCAGGACCCGCGAAATGGAGGCGTTCCTGGACGCGGCGGCGGGCGAGCCCGTTCTGCTGGCAGTGCTCGACGCCCTGCGCCAGGGGCAAGACAAGACCAGCCTGGATCGCGATCTCATCCCGCTGTTCCTCGGCGGAACCGCCAGGCAGGAGGTCACCCTGTCAGGCCATTACGAGATCACGGAGATCCGGGCGGACGCCCGCTTTCCCGCGCAAGTCGGCAAGCTCATGGGCGAGGGGCGCAAGCGGCGCCATCCGCACAGCCCGCAGTGGAAGCCCATCACCATTCCGGCCGGCAAGGTGCCGTGACGATGCTGCGCCGACTCGCCCCGATGATGGCGGTGCATCGGTACGCGGTGCCGCCCCTGCTGTGGATGCTGCTGGCAGTACCGGCGGCATTTGCCGAAAACAGTCGGCTGCTCGTGGTTCACGAAGCCAGGGGCCTGGCGGCGCTGGCCGCGGCGGGAGACGAGGTCTGGTTTGCCGTCGTGCCCCCGGAGGCCTGGCAACCGCACTCGGAGGCGCCGCCGGTGTTCACGCCCGTTCGTGCGGAGGGTCGGCGTGCGGCCGGCTCGGTCGTGACCGGGCTGTGGACACGCAAGGGCCTCAAATGGCTCGGCACGTTGCCGGGCGAGGTGGCCCGCGGCGGCCGCCGTGCCTATGGGGTCAGCGACATCCTGCCCCAGGGCGGAGGTGCCTGGGTGACCGGGCCGCTCAATGTGCCGGAGCGGCCCATCGGCCGCTACTATCTGGCCCGTCTCGATGCACGTGGTCGTGCCCGGATCATGGCCGAGGACGGCGGGCCCGCGGCCGTGGCGCTGGCCGCCGCGCCACAACGGCCCTGCGTGGCGCGCAACCCGGAACCGGGGTCACCGACACCCATGGCGCGGCTCGCGTGCCCCGGCCGGTGGTCGAAAACGTTTCGCGTCACCGGACCCGGCGCCTTCTTCTCCTGGACACCGGGCCACGGGCTCGCCCCGGCCGACGGTGGCGTGTGGGCCGTGGCACGCTTTCAGGGAACGGTTCGGGTGGACGATGCCGAGGTGCGCAGCCCGACACTGGGCGAGCTGCCGTTCCTCGCCGACGACGGCGGGGGTGTTCCTCCTGCCGGGCTGGCGCCCCTGCGCCAGTTGCTCGATACCCGGCCCATGCCGCCCCTGGGGGCGGTTCTGGTGCTGCGCGTCGATGCCCGGGGCCGGCCGGCCTCGCTGACTACGCTGGCCCCCGATGCAATACGCGTGGGGGTGACGACAGGCGATATGGGCATGGACCCGGCCCGGATCGACGGTTATCCGTTGATGGCGTCCGACGGGACCGGCCAGGCCTTCGTCTTTGGCCGCTATGAACATGCCATGCGCGCGGGCGGGAAGCGGATCGTCACCGACGATGCAGGCGCATCCGGCACACACTGTTTCATGGCCTCATGGGACGCAGCCGGCGCCCTGCGCTGGCTGCGCGACGTTCCCCGCTGCACGGGGGATGTCATCGGGCTGGTGGCCGGCAGCGAGCGGCTCATTGCAGTCACGGCACACGAGCGTCTGCTGCTCGATCCCGGGACCGGTGCCGTGCAGGCGCGCATGGCCCTGCCAGGGCCCCGGCAGGTGCGCCGCCCGCCAGACTTCCGCTGGGTCGCGGCGGACGTCGCGGGCAACCGCCTCGTACTGGGCGGGATCTTCCGTGGTGACGCCGAACTGCTCGGGCGGCGGTTGAACGAGAAGCGCACGTCGGGGAGCTATAGTCAAATCTGGTGTACGGCGTGGTCAGGCAGCGCTCCTGCTGTCGTCGGTCTCGCTGTTCACTTCGATGCCGTCTCTGAATTTCGCTCCGTCGATGACCTTGGCGAGATACTTGAACCC
>JALUTW010000477.1 GCA_027021685.1 Chromatiales bacterium
GGACGTGGAGGACCTGCCCATCATGCGCCACTGGTACCTGGTGCACCGGGCCGGCCGTCGCCTGCCGCCGGTGGCGGCGGCATTCAAGGAGTTCGTCCTGGGCGAGGGCCGCGAGCTCATGCCGCGGATCGTGCCCGCCGGCCCCGGGTCGCGGCAACCCGCCACGTCTCCGCACTGACAACACGGCTAACCAGTTGGTACGGTTGACACCCTCCCGGCCCGGCCCGTTTACTTAACACCCCCGCTGGGCCGTACCCTGCAACCCCCGAACCACCCCGGAGCAACCATGCCGGACCGTTCATCCGCCCCGCCGCATAGCGAGGCAGCCGTTCAACACCTGGAACTGCGCACGGGTATCTGGCACGACGACCGTCCCCTGCCGCTTCACTTTCCCCCGGGGTGGGAAGTCCGTTGTCACTGGCCACGCACCCCGCCCCCGCTGGACGAAGCCGAGATCCGGCGCCGCATCGAGCACCCCGTGGGCCAGCCGCCGCTCGAGATTCTCGCGCACGGGGCCTCGCGCGTATGCATCGTTACCGACGATCTGTCGCGACCCACGCCGGTCCACCGCCTCCTGCCGTTCCTGCTCGAGCAACTGGCGGCGGCCGGCGTCGGCCACGAGCGGGTGCGCATCGTCGTGGGCACAGGCACCCACGGAGACCAGGACCAGGATAGCCTGCGACGCAAGCTGGGGCCCGAGGCCGAGCACTGCCAGGTCCTGATTCACAACGACTTGCGCCATACCCGCCGTATCGGCAAAACCTCCTTCGGCACCCCGGTCCACGTCAACCGCGATGTGCTGGAGTGCGACCTGGTGATCGGCATCGGCGGCGTGTATCCGCAGCACACCACCGGCTTCGGCGGTGGGGGCAAGCTGGCCCTGGGCGTGCTGGGCCGGCGCTCCATCGTCGGCCTGCACTTCGGCCATCCGTCCATGGGAGGCCGTTACAACGTCGACAACGACTTTCGCCGTGACGTGACCGAGATGGCACAGATGATCGGTCTCAAGACCATTTATGTGACCCACATCGACGCCCATTCCAACATCGTCAACCTGTTCGCCGGCGACTACCTGCAGTACTACGACGAGGCCGCCCGCTTCTCGCTCGAGGCCTACCGGGCCCCGCTCCCCGAAGATGCCGATGTCGTGATCGCCAACGCCTACCCGCTGGACACCTCGCTCACCTTCATGCGCAAGAGCTACAAGCCGCTGGCCGAGGCACCCCGTGCCATGATGAAGATCATGATCGCCTCGGCCCACGAGGGTCTCGGCCACCACGGTCTGTTCCAGCACGTCCGGCCCTCCCGCATGATGCGCTTGCGCCGGCTCCAGCGCCGCCTCCTGGCCCTCGGCCCGCGCGGGGTGGCTCGCAAGCTGGGGGAGAAAATCGCCCGCCGGCTGCACCGGCGGCGTCCGGCGCCGGTGGCCACCGGCAACGAGCCCCAGCAACCCAAGGCCATTCCCCGCAACACCGACCACCTGTGGCTCTACTGCACCAGTGCCGCGGCCGCGAACCTGCCGCCGGTGGAAGGCATGACCGTACTCACCGACTGGGACCAGGTGCTGGCCGCCATCCACGAGCGGTTTCCCGAACGATCTGCGCTCAAGGTGGACCTCTACCCCTGCGCACCGCTTCAGACCTTCTGACTCATTCGGGGAGGCGGGCATCGTGCGCAAAAGGACCACCGGGCTCATGAAACTGATGCGCCTGCGCTTCCGACTCCAGCGCATCCTGAACCGGCTCCTGGGAAGGAGCAAGACTGTCTATGTCTGGAACCGGGTGGGGCGCTACCGCCGCCTGTGGACGGAGGCCGCGGCCGAGATCGGCGCCGAGGTGGAGGAGCTGGCCGAAGGCATCTGGCGCATCAGCGACGGCGCCGGCACCGTGATCGTCACCAACCACATGACCCCCATGGACAACCCGGTGGTGCTACGCCTGGCGAGCCACAAGCCCGTCTCCTACCGGCTGTTCGAGGACGCCGGGGTACCGGTGGCCCCGCACCGCGTGTTCCATGCCGCCGACATGGAGGCGATGGAGGCGTTCATGCAAACCCATCCGGGCATGTACGTGATCAAGCCCGCCCGGGGCACCTCGGCGGGCATGGGGGTAACCACGCACCTCAAGGGCCTTGCCGAGTGCCGCCGGGCCGCGGCCCTGGCCTCGCTGTTCGACAGCCAGCTCATCATCGAAAAGCTCGTCGCCGGCGAGGTCTACCGCCTGCTTTACCTGGAGGGTGAGATGATCGCCGCCTCCCGCCGCCGCGGCCTGTGGATCACGGGTGATGGCAGCACCACCGTGGGCGGGTTGATCCGGGCCCGCTGCCACGCCACCGGCGTGCCCGTCCCCGCCACCGGCGACCGTGACCTGGAGGCCACGCTCCGCGCCCAGGGCCTGACCCTCGACGACGTACCCGAGTCCGGCCGCGTGCTGCTGGCCAAGTCGGTAGCCGCGCCTCTCACCGATCGCGAAGAAATCCGTACCGTCTACACCCACGACGCCACCGGCGAGATCTGCGCCGCCATCCGTGCCACCGGGGCCCGGGCGTGTGCCGCGCTGGGCACGGCCTTTGCCGGGGTGGACATCATCACCCTCGATCCATCGCGCCCGCTGGAGAACACCGGGGGTGTGGTGGGGGAGATCAATACCACCCCCGGCCTGCACCACCATTGCGGGCTGGAAGGGGTGGCGCAGAATCCGTCGGTCCCTGCCCGGGTGCTGCGCCATCTCCTGAGCCGCACCGCGGCCCCGGCGGCCGCCGGGGCCGGACAGGGAGCGACCTGATATGGGGCAGCGTCATATCCATCTGCAACCCCTCGGCGGCGTTGCCGGCGACATGTTCGTCGCCGCCATGCTCGATGCCCTGCCCGGGGCCGAGGCCGAAACCCTGGCCTGCGTGCGCCGGGTGGTGGCAGAGGCCGAGGCTGCAGTCGCGCTGGAAGCGGCCCGCGACTGCGGGCTCACTGGCCGGCGTTTCCGGGTCACCGAGTCCCGGCCCACGGAGACCGGACATGCCCACGTCCACTGGTCGGCCCTGCGGAGGCGTATCGAGTCGACCGGCCTGCCGGCGGGGGTGATGCGCCGCACCCTCGCCATCTTCCAGCACCTGGCCGAGGCCGAAGCACGGGTGCATGGCGTGCCCCCCGGGCAGGTGGCATTTCACGAAGTGGGCGCCGTGGACTCGCTGGTGGACATTGTGGCGGCCGCCGCCCTCATCGAGGCCGCCGGTGCCTGCGGATGGAGCTGCGAGCCGCTGCCGCTGGGCCAGGGCACCGTGATGAGCACCCACGGCCGCCTGCCGGTGCCGGCACCGGCCACCACCGAGTTGCTCCGCGGCATGCCCACCGTCAGTGACGGACTCGAGGGCGAACGGGTCACCCCCACCGGGGCCGCCATCGTCCGGCACCTTGAGCCCGCGTTCATGCTCCCGGCCCGGCCGGGCCGCCTGGCGGAGACGGGGACCGGCTTCGGCCGCCGATCCCTGCCCGGCATGCCCAACATGCTGCGAGTGCTGATATTCGAGACCGAGGCCGCGGATGCAGGGCTCGACGCCGGTGCCGTGGGCCTGGTGGAATTCGAGGTGGACGATCAGAGTCCCGAGGATCTGGCCGTGGCCCTGGACCGGCTGCGGCGGCAGCCAATGGTGCGAGACGTGGTGCAGTACCCGGTGACGGGCAAGAAGGGACGCCTCTCGAGTGCCGTGCGCCTGCTCACCGATCCCGATGCCGTGCAGGCGGTGGCGGCAGCCTGCCTGGAGGAGACCCGCACCCTCGGCCTGCGCTGGAGCGTGGTCAACCGGCTGTCGGTGCCACGCCGCACCGTCAGCGTCGACGGCCCGGCGGGGACCATGCAGGTCAAGATCGCGCAGCGCCCCGGCGGCACCACCGCCAAGGCCGAGAGCGACGACGTGAGGGAGATCGCCGGCTCCCACCGGCGCGACGAGGTCCGCCGCATGGCGGAACAGAAGGCGCTGAAACAGTTGGAGAAGGACCCATGAACACAGGCGCAGACTATCTACAGCGGCTCGAGGCACGGCTGCGTGCCCATGGCCGTCTGGCCATCGCCATCAGCGGCGGCGTGGACAGCCTGACCCTGGCCACGGCGGCACACCGCTGCCCGGGCGTGGCGGCGGAGATGTTCCACGCCGTTTCCCCTGCCGTTCCCGCCGCCGCCACCCGCCGGGTACGGCGGCTGGCTGCCCGGGAGGGATGGCGGCTGCACATCATCGATGCCGGCGAGATGCGGGATCCCCGCTACCTGAGCAACCCGGTGGACCGATGCTATTACTGCAAGCACCGGCTCTACGAAACCATCTCCGGCCTCACCTCCTGGCCCGTGGCCTCGGGCGCCAATTGTGATGACCTGAACGACTACCGGCCCGGACTCACCGCCGCGGCCGAACACGGCGCCGTCCATCCCTTCATCGAGGCGCAGATGGACAAGGCCGCGGTCCGCGCCGCCGCACGCGCGCTGGGCCTGGGCGAGCTGGCGGAACTGCCCGCCTCACCCTGCCTCTCCAGCCGGATCGAGACCGGGCTGCCCATCGCCGAGGCCACCCTGGCCGCGGTGGACCGGGCCGAGTCGGCGCTGCACGGCCGCGCCCGGACCGTCCGCTGCCGGGTGCGGCCGGGCGGCATCGAGGTGCAGGTGGATGGCGAGACCCTCGCCCGCTGGTCGCCGGCGGAGCGCCTCGCCGTGCGCCGGCAGGTGGCCGAGGCCTTTGGTGACGGATGCGCCGCCCCCTCCCGCGTGTCCCTGGCGCCCTACCGCCGGGGCAGCGCCTTCGTCGGGACGAAGCAGCCATGAGCGACATCCGGCTGGACCTGGCGCGGGCCCAGCGGCTGGGCTTCGACGAGGCCATCTACTGCGAAGGCAAGACCGTCGCCCACATCAACGAGGTGATCGCAAGGGCCCGGGCCGACGGCCACCGGCTGCTGCTGACCCGGCTGGACGAGGAAAGGTACATGGCCCTGGCCCCAGAGCACCGCGCCGGGCTGGACTTCGACCCGCTCTCGCGCACCGCCTTCCTCGGTCCCGTGCCCGAGCCGGCCGCGGCCGCCCGCGCCGCAGTGTTGTGCGCCGGCACCTCGGACGTGCCGGTGGCGCGGGAGGTGGTGCGTACCCTCCGCTACCACGGCCAGCCGGCCCTGACCCTGTTCGACGTGGGGGTGGCCGGGCTGTGGCGCCTGCTGGATCACCTGGACCACCTGGAGGGCATGGCGGTGGCCGTGGTGGTTGCCGGTATGGATGCCGCCCTGCCCAGCGTGGTGGGCGGGCTGTTTCCCGGCCTGGTCATCGCCGTGCCCACCAGCGTCGGCTACGGCGTCGCCGCCGGCGGACAGAGCGCCCTGCATGCCATGCTCGCCTCCTGCGCGCCTGGCGTTGCCGTCATGAACATCGACAACGGCTATGGCGCCGCCATCGCCGCCCTGCGGGTGCTCAACGCGCTGGCACCGGCCGCCGCTCCCCGGCCCCGGCCGTGACCGGCGCCGCCAGGCACAGCATGGCCGCCACCGCCGCGCGGGCCCAGGCCGCGGCCCCCGGCCACTCGCTCTCCCGCGGGCCGGCCACGTTGAGCCGGAGCACGCGGTGGCGGCGGACGAAGCGGGCCATGGCCCGGCCGGCCTGCGCCGGCGTCAGCCGCCCCGCATCCAGCACCAGGCAGGGCCGGCCATGCAGCCGGCAGGCGCGCAGGGTCTCGCGGGTGCCGCCGGCGGGG
>JALUTW010000478.1 GCA_027021685.1 Chromatiales bacterium
TACCCGGTCACCCGGGGGCTGATGCCGGGGAAGGTCCGGTGGTTTTCTCCCTGTCCCCGGGACAACGCAGAGATCGCAGGGACGCAGGGATCGCAGAGGCCCATGCCGGATGTTGCAGCAGACCACCGCGGGCGGGCGGTGATGGCCGCCTCCCGCCGGAATTCGGGTGGCCCGTCGGGCCGGGGTCCCGCCGCGTGGCGCCGGGGTGCTGCCCCCGGGCCTGGGCCGGCCACGGGATGGCCCCAGGGGTCCGCTCTGCGTCCTCCGCGCCTCTGCGTTGCGGATCACGAGTCGGGTCCGGGCGCCGGGGCCGGAAGTGTAGTGACATTTGGAACAGTTATTTAGGCGCGAAAGCACGATTCATCACGAATTTTGTGCAACTGTCGGGTTGACTCTTGTCCTCTCAAGTGGGGCCCGGAACAGCACACCGAAGGAAATGCTTCACCCGGCCTCTGCCCGGCAGCTCTCCTCTGTCCCGACGCGCTCGGAGGAAGCTGTTGCGGGCAGTGGGAAGAGGGAATGTCCGCACGTGGTTCCCGCCGCTGTCTTTTGTCTCAAAAAAAAGCCCGGCCGATGGCCGGGCTTCAAATTCAACCATGCGGTGTCTACTGGCGCACACCGGGTGCGTTGATCTTGATACCGTTGCTCATGTAGGTGTGGAAGTATTCCAGAGCAACGTACTCGGGGCTCTGGGCCTTGAACGGCTTGGCGCGCACCTGCTTGTTGCAGCCACCGTAGCGGCGGTGCAGGGTGCCCAGGCCGGCCAGCGGGCCGCTGCCCTTGAATTCCCACTTCTTGCGGTAGACCGGGAAGTGGGTGACATGGCCCAGGGCGGGGCTCAGGAGGTTGGTGCGCAGCATCACGCCCGAGTTATAGACGTGGCAGTCGGCGCAGGAGAAGTTGAGCTGGCCGCGCTTGGCGTAAAAGTGGGTCTTGCCGCGGTTGTAGATGGCCAGGGCCCGCGGGTCATCGGGGATGACGACGTTGATCTTCTTGCCCCGCGAGGTATAGGCCATGTAGGCCACGATGGCCGCCAGCTTGCCCGTCTTGTACTTGATCTTCTCCTTCTTGACATCCACCCCGTTCTTCTTCAGGCAGGCCATGACGTCACCCGGCAGGGTGTGCACCTTGCCCGTCTTCTTGTCGAACCAGGGGTAGTTCTGGC
>JALUTW010000479.1 GCA_027021685.1 Chromatiales bacterium
CGCGGGAGCCGGCGGGCCACGGCCGCCAGGGGATCGCCGCCGTCGAGGCCGGAGAACTCGTGCTCGCCCCACACCACGGTCATGCCTCCGGCCCCGTCGTCCAGCACCTGGAGGGACGCCGCCGGCGCCGGGACCGGGGGCGGGACCTCGGGCACCGGCTGCCAGTCGCCGTCGCCGGCGCGCTCCAGCCGGTGGAACTCCACCTCGCGCACGTCCTGCTCCCGGCCCTGCTGCTCGGCCGTGTAGCGCATGCGCTGATGCACGTTGCCGATGAACTGCAGGTACTGCCCCGCCAGCCGCAGCGGCTCGACGCCCTCGTGGCAGCGGTGAAACAGGGCGCCGTGCTCGTCCAGCACGTACCAGTCCACGCCGTGCTGCCGCGGAAGGTAGAAACACTGCACCCGGCCGGGCCGGTTGTGGCGGTAGATCGCGGGCAGCACCTCGCCGGCCAGGGCCTCGCGGTCGAACATCACGCCGGTGAAGCGGCCGCGCGGCCGTCCCAGATACGCCTCCAGGGCCGCGCGGGAATCCAGCCGCTCGTGGTGGAGGACGTCGTCCGCCATGCGCAGGACGTGGAAGTGGCGCTCCGCGGCCAGCACGTAGCGCAGGTCCCGCGGGCGGGCGACATCGTAGTAGCAGTCCATGACGTCCTCGAACAGCCGCTCCACCCGGCGCGCGATGGCGCTGCTGCGCAGGGAGGAAAAGCTCACCGCCCCGGCCGGGGGCGGCCGCCGGCCCTGGCCGGGCGGCGCCCGGCGCAGGTGTTCGCGCAGGCAGTCCAGCAGGCCCTCCACGCCCAGGTGGCGCGAGGTGAGCACCTCGCCCCAGCTCGTCACCGCCACCTGGTCCACGGACAGGGCCAGGTTCTCCAGCAGTCCGCCGTAGCGCAGGGCGTCGGTGCGGCTGCTGGCCAGGTAGCGGCCGCGGCGGACGCGCTCGCCGAAGGGATCCAGGCCCACGTTGACGAAGGTGGCCACCCGCCGCAGCTCCACCGGGCGCCGGTACTCGTCCACGCCCGGCACGAACTCCCGCTCCGTTCCGAACACCCGTTCGAAGGTCTCGAGGATGGCCCGCAGCTCGCGGTCGCACAGGTCGCTGCCCTCGGCGTACAGACTCACGGTGGTGCGCAGATCCAGCACGCGGTTGAACCAGCACCAGGCCAGCAGCTCCAGCACGCTGCGCGCGCGGTGCAGCGGCGTCTCCACCGCCGCGCGCTCGGGCGGCACGAAATCCCGGTACAGCGCCCAGGCCTCGCCGCCGTCGGCGGCCTGGAGCCGGTGCAGGGTGACGCGCTCCTCCCACAGGTCTTCGGTGATGCCACGGTAGAGGATCTCGATCTTGCCCGCCTTGCGCTCGAAGGCGGCGTACAGCTTGCGGCCGAGGACATTGAGATCGGCCGGCCGGATGAGCGCCGTGGCCCCCGCCTCGCTGCGGGCGAACTCCGACAGCACCCGGTAGCTGCGGGTGAGTTCCCCCACCAGGGCGGCGCGCTCGCGCCGCACCCGCTCCAGCTTCCACTGGTGGCGTGCGTCCAGCAGGTGAAACCGGGACTCGTGCCAGCCCCATTCCCGGCACAGCCGGGCCAGCAGGTGGCGGCGCCAGCCATCGCCGGGAGGGGCGTCGAGGCTCAGGGGTTCGCCCACCTTGTAGTAGAAGCAGCGGCGCACCAGGTCCAGGCGCTCGCCTTCGCCGCGCGCGGCCAGGTACGCCTCCACCCGCCGCAGCATCATGACGTAGGGGTCCAGCGTATCGGGATCGGTCTCGCCGTCGTAGACCGCCTGCTTGAAGCGCAGCCCCAGCAGGTCCAGGTGGGGATACTCGGCGGCGTAGGCCTCCATGAGCAGGATCTTGAGCACCGACTTGTACGGCGACTCGACACCTTTATATAACAGCCACAGGGTGGCACCGTAGAACTCCTCCGCCGGCACCTGCCCCAGGCCGCCCAGGTCCACGTGGTCGCGGCTGTAGACGAAGCGCTTGCGCTTGAGCTCCGCGACGTGGCCGTCGTAGTCCGACTCGCAATCCGGCGGCACCAGCCACCACAGGGGATAGCGCCCGGCCAGCAGCACGCCCGTGCGGTAGAACTCGTCCAGCAGCAGGAAGTGCAGCGCCGATCCCGACGACTCGTGCGACAGGGGCGCATGGCGCCCCTGGCGGAAGCGCTCCGGGTCCACCAGGAAGATGTTGGCGGCGACACCCTGTTCGGCGGCGAAGGCCTCGACGCCCCGGGCCTTGGCCGCCAGCAGCTCCACCTGCTCCGGCGACAGGGCGGGATCGTGGCACAGCCAGATGTCGAAATCGCTCTCGCGCGAGTAGGCGATGGTGCCGGTGGAGCCCATGAGGTACAGCGCCTGCAGCGCATAGCGCCGGTAGGCGCGGCGGCGGAAGGCGAAGCTGCGCGCCACCCGCCGCGCCGCCTTGAGCGCCGCCTGCGGCGGGCTGTAGTCGGGCAGCCCGGCGGGACAGCCGCGCCCCGCCCAGCCCGGCAGCATGGGGTGGTTGACGTGAAACAGCAGGGGCAGGAGATGGAGAAAGTCCTGCTGGCGCGGCGGGAGATCGCCGGCGATGCGGGCCAGGCGCTTGCGGCCGATTTCCCTAAACCGCTGTTTTATCTCGCGGAAATCGGGACCTTCGGAACGGGACTGGCGGGGGCGGGGAGCGGCCATGGTGATGAAGGTATCGGCCGGTGCCGGGGGTTTTGAACCCGCGCCCGCTCAAGCGCGGACGCCGCAGCGCCGATACAATAGGCCAGGAAAAGCGGCCGCGGCCGCATGCGACACGACCCACCGGAGACCGCACGATGATCCATCGCCTCGACGCGGACGCCTGCCGGGCGCTGCTGGAGGATGCCCCCGTGGGCATGCTGCACCTGGACCGCCACGGCAAGATCACCTGGCTCAACGAGACCCTGGCCCGCATCGTCCACCGGCCCGCCGCGGAGCTGGTGGGCAAGAGCGCGACCGAGGTGGGCGACGTCCTGCGCCGGCTGTTCGAGGCGCCGGAGGCCATCTTCCTGCCCGACGCCGACGACGGACCCGGCCACTGGCTGCTGCGCACCAGGCAGGTCCTGCCGGACGACGGCGGCCAGATGTTCTACTACGTGGACGCCGCCCTGTTGCGCGAGCTGGCCCTGGAGCGCGAGGCGCTGCGCGAGCGGCTGGCGGAGCTGGAGGCGGTGGACGAGGTCACCGGCCTGCCCAACCGCCGGGCCATGATGAAGAAGCTCGAACCGGAGGTCTCGCGCAGCCGCCGCTACGACAATCCGCTGACCGTGATCCTCATGCGGGTGGAGGATCTCGACGGCCTGCGCGAGCAGTGGGGTGATGACGCCGCCGACCAGGTGATGCTCTCCATCGCCCAGATGCTCAACGACCAGATGCGCTGGGCCGACATCATCGGCCGCTGGAGCCACGAGGAGTTCCTGCTCATCCTGCCCGAGACCGCGCTCGAGGCCAGCGACCAGCTCCTGGCCAAGATCCGCGACCGCCTGCGGGCGGTGAACCTGGACGGTTCCGGCGAACACACGGTGGAGGTGACCGCGCGCTTCGGCTCGGTGCAGTGGCGCCGGGGCGAGGACGCGGCCCTGCTGCTGGAACGGGTGCACGAGGCCCTGGAGCGCGACACCCGCGCCGCCTGAAACCGGCGCCCCCGGCAGGCGGCCCGCCCCGCGGATCAGGCGCGCCGAAGAGGCCGGGGCGGGCCTTTCGACATCCTGTCAGTCCTCCTCCAGCATCCCGCGCAGGCGCGCCACCTCGGCCCGCACCTGCGCCGGCGCGGTGCCGCCGGGGTGGTTGCGCGCGGCCACCGAGCCCTCCAGGGTCAGCACCTGGAACACGTCCTCGTCGATGGCGCCGGAGAACCGCCGCAGCTCCTCCAGGGTGAGCTGCGACAGGTCCTTGCCGTGCTCGATCCCGAACCGCACCGCCCGTCCCACCACCTCGTGGGCATCGCGGAACGGCACGCCCTTGCGCACCAGGTAGTCGGCCAGGTCGGTGGCGGTGGCGAAGCCGCGCCGCGCCGCCTCGCGCATGCGCTCGCGGTTGACCGTGATGTGCGGGATCATGTCCGCGTACACGCGCAGGCTGCCGCGCACCGTGTCCACGGTGTCGAACAGCGGCTCCTTGTCCTCCTGGTTGTCCTTGTTGTAGGCCAGCGGCTGCCCCTTCATGAGGGTGAGCAGCCCCACCAGGTGGCCCTGGACCCGGGCGCACTTGCCGCGCACCAGCTCGGGCACGTCCGGGTTCTTCTTCTGCGGCATGATGGACGAGCCGGTGCAGAAGGCGTCCCCCAGGGCCACGAACTCGAACTGGGCCGAGGTCCACAGCACCAGCTCCTCGGAAAAGCGCGACAGGTGCATCATGAGCGTGGCGGCCGCGGCCAGGAACTCGATGATGAAGTCGCGATCGGAGACCGCGTCCAGCGAGTTGGACGCCACCGCCTCGAACCCCAGCTCGCGGGCCACGAACTCGCGGTCCACGGGAAAGGTGGTGCCGGCGAGCGCCGCCGCGCCCAGCGGCAGCACGTTGACCCGGCGCCGGCAGTCGGCCAGGCGCTGGGCGTCGCGCGCGAGCATGTTGACCCAGGCCAGCAGGTGATGGCCGAAGGTCACCGGCTGTGCAGTCTGCAGGTGGGTGAAGCCGGGCATGATGGTCTCCGCCTCGCGCTCGGCCAGGTCCAGCAGCGCCCGCTGCAGGCGCCTGAGCTCGGCACCGATGGCGTCGATCTCCTCGCGCAGGTACAGGCGCATGTCGGTGGCCACCTGGTCGTTGCGCGAGCGGCCGGTGTGCAGCTTCTTGCCCGTCTCGCCGATGCGCTCGGTGAGCCGGGCCTCGATGTTCATGTGCACGTCCTCCAGCGCGGTGGACCACCGGAACTCGCCGCGCTCGATCTCGCCGCGGATGGCCTCCAGCCCGTCCACGATCCGCCGGCACTCGTCGTCGGTGAGCACGCCGACGCGGGCCAGCATGCGGGCGTGGGCGATGGAACCGGCGATGTCGTGGCGGTACAGGCGGCGGTCGAAGTCCACCGACGCAGTGAAGGCCTCCACGAAGGCGTCGGTGGGCTCGGAGAACCGCCCGCCCCAGGGCTTGGTGATGTCGTCGCTCATGGTCCGGCCGCGGAAAGGGCAACACGGGAAACGCGCAGTATAGCCGTTTTGCCCTGCCCCGGCATGAGCCCCCAGGCAGCAAGCCCATCTCCCGGCCCCCGGCACCCAGAACCCAGAACCCTTTGTAGTATGCTTGTCCCGTTCCACCACCACCGCCGGCCCATGAATCGCGATCCCCGGTCCCGAGACTGCGAAGACCTCTACCTGCCCAACCTGTGCGGCATCCGCACGGTGTTCGCGGCGGTGGTGATCACCCAGCTCTTCGCCTTCGTCCTGGCCCTGGCCCCGCTGGAGGCGGGCGGCACCGAGCGCTGGACGCGGCTGGGCCTGCTGTCCCTGTTCATGCAGTGGATCACCCTGTTTTCCTGCTCGGTGCTGTGCCTGGTGCGGCCCTACCTGTGCCGCCTCGGGGCCCCGGCGGTGACCGCCGTGGCCATGGGCATCCTGCTCGCCATCACCGCCCTGTTCACCGAACTCACCTATCACCTGTACTACGTCCCGGTCTACGGCTACGGGCACGACTGGCACCTGCGCTTCCTGGGCCGCAACCTGGTCATCGCCGCCATCGTCAGCGGCCTGGTGC
>JALUTW010000480.1 GCA_027021685.1 Chromatiales bacterium
GCGCGGTGGCGCATGGAGCCTCCCTGCAGCAGAGGGTCGCCGCGCATTGTAGCGCAGGTACCGGTCCCTGCCGCCGCCCCGTGCAGGACGGCACCGCGCCGCCCGCCCGACACTGTGCCACGTCGTGGAACCCGGGCCGTCATGCCGGGCCTGATTCGGCACAGGCCCGCCCCGGCCTTTTCCGACATGCGGTCAGCCCGGCAGCAGGGACAGCAGGCGTTGCAGCGACAGGTCGAGCTGCGCCTCGTCGGCGGCGCGCAGGGTCACGTGGCCCACCTTGCGCCCGGGCCGGTGCTCCTTGCCGTAGTCGTGCAGGTGGGCACCGGCGATGGCGGTGACGGCCTCGCGCGCGGGGAGATTGCCGATGAGGTTGACCATGGCCGTGGGCGCCACCGCCCGCGTCTCGCCCAGGGGCAGGCCGCAGATGGCACGCAGGTGGTTCTCGAACTGGCTGGTCTCCGCACCCTCGATGGTCCAGTGGCCCGAGTTGTGGACCCGGGGAGCAAACTCGTTGGCCAGCAGCCGGCCGTCGTGCTGGAACAGTTCCAGGGCCAGCACGCCGGTGTAGTCCAGGGCCTCCATGAGCCGGCGGCACCAGTCCTGGGCCGCGTCGGTGAAGGGGTCGCCGGGACGCGGACGCGACAGGTACAGGATGCCGTGGCGGTGGCGGTTCTCCACCAGGGGATAGAAGGCACACTCGCCGCTGCGCGCGCGCACGCCCAGCACCGACACCTCGCGCTCGAAGGGCACGAAGGCCTCGGCCAGCAGCGGCACGTCGCCCAGTCGCTTCCACGCGGCCTCCAGCTCCGCCGGCTCGCGCACCACCGCCTGGCCCTTGCCGTCGTAGCCCAGGCGCCGGGTCTTGACCACCAGCGGCAGGCCGATGGTCTCTGCCGCCGCGTCCAGCTCCCCGCGGCTGGACACCGCCGCGAACGGCGGGGTGTCGATGCCCAGCTCATGAAACAGGTTCTTCTCGTTGAGCCGGTCCTGGGCCGCGGCCAGGGCACGCGGGCCCGGGTACACCGGGTGGCGGGCGGCCAGGCGCGAGACCGCCGCCTCCGGCACGTTCTCGAACTCGAAGGTCACCACCTCGCAGCGGGCGGCGAGTCGGTCCAGGGCGCCGGGATCGTCGTAGGGCGCGACGATCTGCCCGGCCACCTGGCCGGCGCAGGCATCCTCCGCCGGGTCCAGGAACAGGCAGCGCAGGCCCAGGGGATAGCCGGCCAGGGCCAGCATGCGGCCCAGTTGGCCGGCACCGAGCACGCCGACGTTCACGCGTCCTCGCCCGGCTCCGGGCGTGCGAGCACGGCCTCCGTCTGCTGGCGGCGGAAGGCCTCCAGCGCCTCGCCCACGGCGGGATGGCGCGGGGCCAGGATGGCGGCGGCCAGCAGCGCGGCGTTGATTGCGCCGGCGCGGCCGATGGCCAGGGTGCCCACGGGCACGCCCGCGGGCATCTGCACGATGGAGAGCAGGGAGTCGATGCCGTTGAGGGCCTGGGAGCGCACCGGCACGCCCAGCACCGGCAGCGTGGTCTTGGCCGCGCACATGCCCGGCAGGTGGGCGGCGCCGCCGGCCCCGGCGATGATCACTTCCAGCCCGCGCCCGCGCGCGGCCGCCGCGTACTCGAACAGCAGGTCCGGCGTGCGGTGGGCGGAGATGACCCGCTTTTCGAACGGCACCCGCAGCCGCTCCAGGGTCTCGGCGCAGTGCGACAGGGTCTCCCAGTCGGACTGGGAACCCATGATGACTCCCACCAGTGGCGCGTTCATGAGGCTTTCCCCACCGAGAAAAACAGCGGATTCTATCCCCTTTCGCCCTGCGCCGCCATGGACGGGAGTGCTGCCAATCGGCCTGCGGCGGGGTTTGACCGCGGGGGCAAATTCCTGACATACTTGGCGAAATTGGGGTCCGGGGCAGGCCCGTCGGCTCCGGCCCGAACAATGAAAACCGTCCATTGCGGCACTGGCTAGCATTCCCCTGGCGCCGGGCACCCGTGCCGGCCGCCGACCAGGGTCGGGACTTCTCCCGGCCGCCGCCAGCCTACCCCCTGAAACTTTTCGCCCGGCGACCGCCGGGGGCGGCGTTGCACCGCCGGCCCTGACCCCGGGACAGGCCAGTTGATGATGGGAGAACACCCCCGCTCCAGGAATCAACGCAGGCGCCCGCCAACCGCCCCGGGAGACGGTCCCCCCGGCAACGGCTCGGGGGATCTGTTCCTCCAGTATGCCCCGGCCGCGCTGGCCATGTTCGATGCCGACATGCGCCTGGTGCTCGCCACCCGGCGCTGGCTGGCAGAATTCGGCGTGCCGCCCGAGGGAGCCGCGGGGCGCTCCTTCTACGAGCTGGTGCCCGATGCCCCGCCATCGTGGCGCCAGGCCCACCGCCGCTGTCTGGGAGGCAGCTCGCAGCGGGTGGAGCGCGAGCGCTTCCAGCGCGCCGACGGCAGCACGCTGCTGCTGCGCTGGGAGGTGACGCCCTGGTTCGCCCCCGGCGGTGGCGTGGGCGGGCTCATCATGGTGGCCGAGCCCCTGGGCCCGGAGTCGCAGGCCCGCTCCCTGCTGGCGGTGGCCACGCGCATGTTCCGCTCGCTCTACAACCAGATGCCGGTGATGCTGTTTTCCATCGACCGCCAGGGGCTCATCTCCGACGTCAACCAGTTCTGGCTCGACCGCCTGGGCTATGCCGCCAGCGAGGTCCTGGGCCGGCCGCTGGTGGACTTCCTCTCGGTTCACTCGCGCAAGTACGCCGAGCGGGTGCTGCTGCCGGCGTTCCTCGAGACCGGCGTCCTCGACGACGAGCCGCTGCAGTTCGTGAAGAAGGACGGCTCACCGGTGGAGATGGTGGTCTCCGCCACCGCCAACCGTGACAGCGCCGGTCACGTGGTGGACTCGGTGGCGGTGGCCACCGACATCACCGACCTGCGCGAGGCGGAGGAGAAGCTGCGCCAGACCGCCGCCGCCCTGCAGGTGGTCAACGAGGCGGTGGTCATCGCCGACCAGAGCGGCCGCATCACTGCGGTCAACCCGGCCTTCACCGAACTCACCGGCTACACCGAGGCGGACGTGGCGGGCAATCCGCTGTTCGCGCTGTTCGACCGCGGCCAGGGCGACCGCCTGGCCCAGGTGGAGGGCCTGCTGGAGGAGCGCGACCACTGGTCGGGCAAGCTGGAGCTGCTGCGCAAGGGCGCGCGCCCGCTGGCCGCGCGTGTCACCATCGATCGCATGCGGGCCGAGAACGGCCGCCTCAGCCACCAGGTCATGCGCTGCGAGCCGCCCACTGCACCGGTGCAGCCGGAGACCGACGAGAACGCCGACCTGGATCCCGTCACCCACCTGCCCAACCGCCACCTGCTGGAGGCGCGGCTCACCGACGCCATCCTGCGCGCCAGCAGCTCCGACACCGAGCTGGCCGTGTGCTACGTGGACCTGGACCGGTTCAAGACCGTCAACGAAAGCCTGGGCCACGAGGTGGGCGACCGCATCCTGCGCGCCACCGCCCGCCGCCTCACCGGGCTGGTGCGGGCCGAGGACCTGGTGAGCCGCATCGGCGGCGACGACTTCGTGGTGGTGTTGCGTTCCATTCGCGACCGGGACGACGTGGCCCGCTTCGGCGACAAGCTGCTGGAGGCCCTGTCCAACCCCCTGCGGCTGGGGGCCTACGAGGTGTGTCTCACCGCCAGCGTGGGCATCAGCATGTTCCCCGAGGACGGCACCGGCGCCGACGCCCTGTTGCGCAACGCCGATGCCGCCATGCACCGGGCCAAGGAGGGGGGCGGCAACCACGTGCACTTCTACACCAGCGAGCTCACCACCGACGCCCACAAGCGCCTCAACCTGGACACCGCCCTGCGCCGGGCCCTCAAGCGGGAGGAATTCGAGCTGCACTACCAGCCGCAGGTGACCGGGGCCGAGCGCCGGGTGCTGGGGGTGGAGGCCCTGCTGCGCTGGCGCCATCCCAAGTCGGGCCTGCTGCGGCCGGTGAGCTTTCTCGAGTACGCCGAGGAGACCGGCCTCATCGTCGGTATCGGCGAATGGGTCCTGCACACCGCCTGCCGCCAGGTGCGCGAGTGGGAGCACTCGGGCCTGCACGAGCTGCGCACCGCCATCAACGTCTCCGCCCGCCAGCTGGTGGAGGACCGCTTCGTGGACAGCGTGCGCGAGGCGGTGGAGGCGGCGGGCATCAGCCCCGATCACCTGGAGCTGGAGGTCACGGAGAGCATCTTTCTCAAGCACAGCGAGAAGCTGCTGCACAAGCTGCGCGAACTCAAGGAGTTCGGCATCACCCTGACCATCGACGACTTCGGCGCCGGCTATTCCTCGCTGGGTTACCTCAAGCACCTGCCGGTGGACCGGCTCAAGATCGACCGCGGCTTCGTCAAGGACCTGCCCTCGGACCCGCGCGACGCCGCCATCGCCCGGGCCATCGTCAGCCTGAGCGAGAACCTGGCCCTGGACGTGGTGGCCGAGGGGGTGGAGACGGAGGACCAGTTCATCTGCCTCTACCGCATGGGCTGCCGCCACACCCAGGGCTACCTGTTCGGGCGCCCCATGGCGCCCCAGGCCCTGTTCCGGCTCATCGCGGGCGCCGGCGGCGAGGCGTGAACCCGGTCCGGATCCGGGACCCGCGGGCGGGTTAGCCTGAATGGCCGAGCCGCCTCCCCCGTTCGGGGTTTTGCCGGGCGGGGCGGCTGGCGCTACGCTATATTAACTGTGGCCGCAACCGAGACCGGAGTCCGGGGACTGCGCATGGATCTGGGGTTCAAACGCCTGTTCGGCCGCCGCCCGGCGGAAGAGACGGTGCGCGACCGGCGCGCCCGCCGGCGGGTGCCGCCGGGGCCGGAGGACTCCGTGCTCATCGTCGACGACTCGCGCACCGCGGTGCACGTGCTCAAGTCCATGCTGGAGCAGTCGGGGTTCACCACCTACGTCGCCACCGACGGCGAGACCGGGGTGAAGCTCGCGCGTGAACTCAAACCCGGTCTCATCCTCATGGACATCGTCATGCCGGGCATAAACGGTTTTCAGGCCACCCGTCTCATCCGCAAGGATCCGCTGACCCGGCGCATTCCCGTGATCCTCATCAGCGGCAACCAGCAGGTGACCGAGGAGGTCTGGGGCCGGCGCCTGGGGGCCAACGACTTCCTGGCCAAGCCCATCCAGCGTGGCGTGCTGTTCGCCAAGGTGGAGGCCCTGCTGGGGCTGCGCGAGCCCACCGTCCAGTAGCGCCGCTCTCCACGTGCCGTGCGCCCCCGGGCCCACGGGCACGAAGTGTTGAATCGGAGTTCAATCACGGGGCCGGAGGCGGCCCAGGGAGGGTACCCATGAAACGCTTCCTGATCGCCGTTTTGATGATGCTGACCTCCACCGCCGGGGCCGAGGTGGTGGGCGAGGTGGTGCGTTACCGCGACGGCGGCGTGGAGATGCACGGCTACATCGCATGGGAAAAGACCAGGGCCGGCCGCCGCCCGGGGGTACTCGTGGTTCACGAATGGTGGGGGCACAACGAATATGCCCGCCGCCGCGCGTGCATGCTGGCAGCACTGGGTTACACCGCGCTGGCGGTGGACATGTACGGTGGCGGCCGCCAGGCTACCCATCCCGACAATGCCGCGGCCTTCGCCGCCGAGGTCACGCGCAACTGGGACATCGCCGAGCAGCGCTTCCGCGCCGCACTGAAGGTGCTGCGG
>JALUTW010000481.1 GCA_027021685.1 Chromatiales bacterium
CGGCAGGAACTCGGTGAGCCCCTGCACCAGGGCCAGCACGATGATCTGAACAAGCTCCATGCCTACAACGCCCCGCCCAGGTCGCGCAGGCCGAAGCCTCGCGGTCCCGTGTCCAGGCCGCGGGAGAGGCTCACGACCTTGAACAGCTCGCCCATCTCCTGCGGCAGGGTCAGGCGCCGGAGCTGGGCCGCGGTCTCCATCTGCGCATGCACGTCGGCGGGGTTCACCCGGGCGGCGAGCGCGGTGATGCCGGCATCCAGCAGAAACCCGGCCTGATGGGTGTAGCCGTCCAGGTGCAGGCCCGCGCCGGCGGCCGCTTCCGCCACGGCGGTGAAATCCACGTGGGCGGTGATGTCCTGCAGGCCCGGGAAGAAGAACGGGTCGCCGTGGGCACGATGGCGGTAGTGGCACATGAGCGTGCCCTGGCTGCGCTGCGGATGATAGAACTCGCGGCGCGGGAAACCGTAGTCCACCAGCAGCAGGCAGCCGCGGGCGAGATGCCGCGCCACGGTGGCCACCCAAGCCTCGGCCGCGAAGTTCACCTCGCTGGTGTAGCCGTCGGGCAGCGGCGCGCCCAGCAGCGACTCGACGGCGGCCACCCGCTGCACCAGCGCCTCCGGTGCCGGCAGCCGCACCCAGCGGAAGCCTTCCCCGTCGGGTGCCACGCCCAGCTCGTGCACGGTCCCGCCCTCGCACACGAAGCGGGTCACGGGCATGGCGTCCAGGACCTCGTTGGCCACCACCACACCTTCGAAGTCCTCCGGCAGGGTGTCGATCCATTCCACCGCACCGCGCCCCGCCAGGTTGGCCTGCTGCCACCGGCGCAGGCCGGCGGAGGTCTCCAGGATCAGGTAGCGGGAGGGGGCCACGCCCAGCGCCGCCCACTCGTCCAGCATGACCGCAGCCAGGGCGCCGCTGCCGGCCCCCGGCTCCAGCACCACGGGATCGTCCAGGCTTGAGAGCACCGGCGCCAGGGCCCGGGCCAGGCAACGCCCGAACAGGGGCGAGATCTCCGGTGCGGTGACGAAATCACCGGCCGCGCCCAGCTTCACCGCGCCGGCGCTGTAGTAGCCCAGGCCCGGCGCGTACAGCGCCAGCTCCATGAAGCGCGCGAAGGGAATCGCCCCGCCGGCGGCGGCCATGGCCTCGCGCAGGTGCT
>JALUTW010000482.1 GCA_027021685.1 Chromatiales bacterium
CCTGCGAGGAGGGCGAGATGGTCCTGCGCGCGGGCCGCCAGATGCTGGCCGAGTGCGGGGGCGACCAGACCACCGAGGTGGGCGGCAGCCACCGGGTGGTGGTGGAAGGCTCGCAGACCCTGGTGACCAAGAACGAGGGCATCGAGCTTGCCGCGGGCACCGAGCTGCTGGCGCAGGCCAGGACCCACGTGCGCATCCAGGCCCGGGAGCAGGACCTCAGGCTCTCGGCCGGGACCGACCTGGACGTGGACGCCGGGCGCCACGTGCGGGTGCAGGCCCGGCGCGGGGACCTGACGGTGAAGGCCGTCTCCGGCAGCCTGCGGTTTCGGGCCGCGCGGGCGGTGTCCCTGACCGGCTCCGGCGGCGGGGTGCTGCGCCTGGCCCAGGCCGGGGCGAGGTTTGAAATCGACCCCCGGGGCGAGCTCTGCATCAAGGGCGAGACGGTGGAAATCCAGGGCCAGGCCATCCACCTCAAGGCCCCGCGGGTGGAATACCTGGGCGGGGTGCGCACCACCGTCGTCCCGGCCGCCGGGACCGGCGCGGCATCCCCTGCCCCGGCGCCCGCGTCCGACTCACAGGCGCCGGCCGCCCCTACCGAAGCCCGGGGGCCTGTCCCCGCCAATGAAGACGACCCCGCCGCCCCGCCGGCGGGCGCGGCAGCCGGCGGCAACGCGGCCGGAGCGGACACCCCCGCACCCCGCCGCCAGGCCGTGGCCGTGCGCGTGGGGGTGTTCTTCGACGGCACCGGCAACAACATGACCAATGACCTGCCCACGGGCGAGGACACCAATATCGTGAGACTCTACGATCTGCATCGAGGAAAGCCTGGCAAGGATGCCTCAAGTGCTCCCATTGGCGAAATAGGTGGCCTCCCCCTGTATTCTCTCAAGATTTACAGGAACGGCGTCGGCACCGAGGACGGCCGGGAGAACAGCGACTACGGCATGGGAGTGGGCGCGGAAGGCGTCCGGCGCATCGAGAGCGCGCTGAAGGAAGTGCATGAGTTCATGGAAGGTTTTTCGGACCGCGACGGCCCGCGCATCGTGGACGTGTTCGGGTTCAGCCGCGGGGCGGCGCTGGCGCGGGACTTCGTCAACCAGGTCAACGCGCGGCTGTCCGCCCTGGGAGTGGAAGTGGGCTTCGTGGGCCTGTTC
>JALUTW010000483.1 GCA_027021685.1 Chromatiales bacterium
CGAACAGGCCCACGAAGCCCACTTCCACCCCCAGGGCGGACAGCCGCGCGTTGACCTGGTTGACGAAGTCCCGCGCCAGCGCCGCCCCGCGGCTGAACCCGAACACGTCCACGATGCGCGGGCCGTCGCGGTCGGCGAACTTGCGGATGAATGCTTCCACCTGCCCCAAGGCATCCTCGATGCGGCTGACACCTTCCGCGCCCACCCCCATGCCGTAGTCGCTGTTCTCCCGGCCGTCCTCGGTGCCGACGCCATGCTCGTACACTTTGCGTGAATACAAGGGCAATCCTTCCATTTCTCCCACAGGAACAGCAGCCGCGTCGTCGCCAGTCAACCCCATGTGCAGCTCATACAGCCTCGCGATATTGGTGTCCTCGCCCGTGGGCAGATCGTTGGTCATGTTGTTGCCGGTGCCGTCGAAGAACACCCCCACGCGCACGGCCACGGCCTGGCGGCGGGGCGCGGGGGTGTCCGCTCCGGCCGCGTTGCCGCCGGCTGCCGCGCCCGCCGGCGGGGCGGTGGGGGGGCCGCCTTCACCGGCCGGTCCCCGGGCCCGGGCCGGGGCGGCCGGCGCCTGTGGGCCGGGCGCGGGCGCCGGGGCAGGGGATGCCGCGCCGGTCCCGGCGGCCGGGACGACGGTGGTGCGCACCCCGCCCAGGTATTCCACCCGCGGGGCCTTGAGGTGGATGGCCTGGCCCTGGATTTCCACCGTCTCGCCCTTGATGTAGAGCTCGCCCCGGGGGTCGATTTCAAACCTCGCCCCGGCCTGGGCCAGGCGCAGCACCCCGCCGCCGGAGCCGGTCAAAGACACCGTCCGCGCGGCCCGAAACCGCAGGCTGCCGGAGACGGCCTTCACCGTCAGGTCCCCGCGCCGGGCCTGCACCCGCACGTGGCGCCCGGCGTCGACGTCCAGGTCGGTCCCGGCCGAGAGCCTGAGGTCCTGCTCCCGGGCCTGGATGCGCACGTGGGTCCTGGCCTGCGCCAGCAGCTCGGTGCCCGCGGCAAGCTCGATGCCCTCGTTCTTCGTCACCAGGGTCTGCGAGCCTTCCACCACCACCCGGTGGCTGCCGCCCACCTCGGTGGTCTGGTCGCCCCCGCACTCGGCCAGCATCTGGCGGCCCGCGCGCAGGACCATCTCGCCCTCCTCGCAGG
>JALUTW010000484.1 GCA_027021685.1 Chromatiales bacterium
CTGCAGGGTGGGGTCGCGGCGCAGGGCGCGGTTGTAGATGCGGTCGATGGCGCCCTTGTTGCGATCGAACACGAGCTGGATCTCTTCCTGGGTGCGGGCGGGCCCCCGGCTGCCGGCCGGGGCCAGGCGCCGCTGGCCGCTGCTGGGGATGCGGCTTTCCACCCGCGCCCGCTTGCGGCCGCTGAGCCGGGTCTGCTCCCGGGTGCGGGCCAGGGCCCGGGTGTCGATGCCGCCGGACGCCGCGCCGGCGCGCGCGGTGAGGATGGACTCGGCCTGCTCCGCGGCCTGCACCGGGGCCTCGGCCCGTTTCTGCAGGGTTCCGGCCGTGACCGCGGGCACCTCGATCTGGCGCAGGTCGGCCAGCTCGTCGGCCCAGGCCAGGGCCTGCCGGGCGCGGCGGCGGGCGGCGGCGGCCTTGTCCACCCTGGGCCTGGGTTTCTTCTTCGCCACCTTTTTCTTCTTCCTGGGCTCCGGGGTTTTCTTTTTCTTCCTGGGCGCCTCGGCCTTGGGCTTGGGCGGCGGGGGCGGCTGCTTGCGGCGCTCCAGGATGACCTTGGCCAGGCGCGGCGGGATCTCCACCACCTCGCGGCGCTCGGTCTCGGGCACCGGCAGGAAGGCGACGATGATGCCGGCGAGCACCGAGACCGCCAGCGTGGCCAGGGTGATGCGGCGGAAGCGGCGGTCGGTCTCCGACTCGGTCCAGGGCAGGGCCGGCTCGCGCCGGTAGTAGTCGGCGTAGCCCATCAGGCGCCTCCGCCCACGCTGTCGGCCCGCTGGATCACGGCCAGGGAGATGTCGGGAAAGTTGGCCTGGGAGCAGGTGAGCATGATGCGCTTGAGCAGCAGGTAGGGGATCTCACGGTCCCCGAGGATGGTCACCTGGCGGCGCTTCTTGGTGTCGCGGCCCAGGCGTTGGGCCCGGCGGGCGTGGAAGTGCAGTTCCTCCAGCAGCGGCTGGATCACGCCCTTGCCCCCGCGCATGACGTCGGCCACCCTGGCCACCGGCCGGCCCTGGACCACGATGTTGTCGCGGTTGACCAGGATGGTGACGGTCTGCTTGGGTTTCTGCTCGGCGCTGGACTCGGGCAGGCGCACGGCCTTGGTGGAGGGCAGCACCTCCACTTCCGAGGAGTTGACGAGCAGGAAGAACACCAGGATGGTGAAGATGTCCATGAGCGAGACCATGTTCAGTCCCACGTGGCGCTTCTTGCGCTGGTAGTGCTTTTCCATGCGCCGCGCGCGCCGCGACATCTTCATCGGCGAGTCCTCCCGGCCGGGGGCGCGTCACCGATGGAGATGTCCGGGAACAGCTCGGCGTTGACCACCTGGCCGAAACGCACCGCCTTGAACATGCGCACCGCGTCCATCACCTGGATCAGCGTGTCGTAGGAGGTGTCGGGCTCGGACAGGATGGTGGCCGCGGTCTTGTCGGGGAAGCGGGCCTTGAGTCTCTGCAGCAGCCTGGACAGGGCGCGGTAGTCGTGGCGCCCGTCCCTGGCCGGGATGCGCTGGATGAGGCCGCCGCGGCTGTCGGCCACTTCCAGCGCCGCCGGGCGGATCACCACCTGCAGGTGGAAGTCCGGCTTGTCCGCGCCCCTGGGGCCGCCGGGCACCGGCAGGTTGAGCTGCAGGATGGCCACGCGCGAGAGCACCGCGGTGATCAGCAGGAACGGCACCAGGATCACCATCAGGTTCAGGAACGCGGTGATGTTGAGCTCGGCAACCTCGAACTGTGCCCGGCGCCGCCGCCTGAAACGTCTCATGAGGCGGTGGCGGACTTGTCGGTGATGAGGTTGACGAACTTGACCGCGGCCATCTCGAGGCTGTCCACGATCTCCGTGGTCTTGGTCTGGATCACGGTGTAGACCAGCAGCAGGGGAATGGCCACCATGAGGCCGAAGGCGGTGGTGTTCATGGCCACCGAGATGCTGGACGAGAGCTGATCCGCCTTCTCCGCCGGATCGGCGTTGGCCACCGCGGTGAAGGCCTGGATCAGGCCCATGATGGTGCCCAGCAGGCCCAGCAGGGTGGCCAGGTTGGCGAAGGTGGCCAGGTAGTGGGTCCGCTTCTCCAGCCGCGGGATGACCTCCATCATGCCTTCCTCCATGGCCATCTCGATGTCGTCGCGGCGCTTGGCCGTCTTCATCCGGGCCAGGCCGTAGGACAGGATCTGGCTGATGGCATGGTTGGACTTGGCGGTGGCGTTGTACACCCCCTGGTAGTCTCCGCGCTGGAGCATGGGAAGGAGCTTGTTCATCAGGCGCCGGTTGCTGGTCTTGGCCACACTGAGGTAGATGTAGCGTTCCAGCGCGATGGCGACGCCGAAGGCCAGCACCAGCATGATGGGGTACATGAAGACCCCGCCCTCCTGGAAGAACTTGACGATACTCACATACACATCCATACCCGGTCTCCCGCGATTCGCAATGGCTTCAGATGATGGGGTTCGGCGCCGGCCTCACCGGGCCAGCTCATAGTAGAATTTCACCTGCCGCTGGAAGCTGTCGCGCTCCACCGGCTGGATGGCCTGTTCCACCAGGCGGTTGAGGGGCAGGTCGGCCACGTCGGGCAGCTCCGACTTCTGCCACGGCACGATGTAGAGCACCTTGGGCAGCTCCTGGTTGCCGATGACGGTGGTCCCCTCCAGCTCGATCACGGCTTCCTCGGCCGGGGCCGGGCCCGCCGCCACGGCGCCCAGCAGCAGGCACAGCAGTCTCAGTCGTTTCATCCTTCCTGTCCTCCGTTGGCGGCATGGGCAGCCACGCGCCGTTCGAGATCCACGATCCACTTGGCCACTTCCTTGTCCGCGCCCCGGGTCAGGGCCTGGTAGCGGCGGTAGTGCTCCAGGGCCCGGCCCAGCTCACCCAGGTAGAGATCGTAGAGGATACCCAGGTTGCGGTGGGCGCGGGCATAGTCCGGATTGATGGCCAGCGCCTTGCGGTAGGCATCGCGCGCCTCCGCGAACCGGCCCAGGCGGCGGTAGAGGATGCCCAGCTGGTTGTGTACCGCGGCGTTGCCCGGATTGAGGCGGGCGGCCTCGGACAGCGGGGCCTCGGCCTCCTTGAGGCGGTTCAGGCGCAGGTACAGGATGCCCAGGTTGAGGCGCGGCCCGGCCAGCCCGGGCTGCTCGGCGGCCAGCTTGCGGAGCGCGGCCAGGGCCTGCTTGTCGCGGCCCGCCCGCATCAGTGCCAGGGCACGGCGGTAGCTGGCCTCCACCGCCGGGGTCACCTTGGGCGGCGGCGTGGCGGCGGGGGCCGCGACCTCCGGCAGGGTCTGGCAGCCGGCGGCCAGCAGGGCCAGGGCCAGCCCCAGGGCCGATGCGCTAGTGGATCGCACTGTACAACTCCTCGCTCTGTTCCTGCTTGGCGTAGCGCACCGGCTGGAGCTTGGCCAGCTCGGCCAGGCTCTTCTTTACCCACTTGTCGTACACGCCTTCCGTGATGCGCTTCACATTGGCGGCATGAATCTCGATGGCCTTCTCCTCGAAGGGGAAGGCCTGTTCCTCGAGCAGGATCTCGTACTGCTCCATGGCGTCGGGCGGCAGGTTGCGCGGCCGCTCCGAGGCCATGAGGGCGCGGGCGAAGTCGTTGTAGAGCTCGGCCAGGCGGAAGGTGGCGGCGGTGGTCACCTCGGCCACGTTGTAGGCCATGGCCTGGCGGTAGGCCTCGATGGCCTGCTGCATGAGTTTCTTTTTCTTCTTCAGGTTTTTCTTGATGGGATAGCTGAGGCGCACCCGGCGGTAGGCGGCCCGGGCCGGCTCCGCCAGCTGCAGCAGGGCCGAGGCGGCGATGTCGCGGGTGCGCGGGGTGCGCGCATCGGGATGGCGGCGGTCGGCACGCACGATCTCGCGCAGCCAGTGGAAGCGCTGGCGGGCATGGCCGGCGCGGCGGTGCAGGTTGGCGAGCTGGAAGCGGGCCTCCTGGGACTCGGGCATCTGGTCCGGGAACTGCTTGACGTAGGCGGTGTAGGCCCGGATGGCATCGGCCCGCCGGCCCGCCTCGCGGTACATGTTGGCCGCCTGCCACAGCATGGCCTGGCGGACCTTGGGATCGGCGTGGCCGCGGGCCAGCCGCTCGATCTCGCGCGCGGCCCTGGTGGAGTCGCCCTGCCTGGTGTAGACCAGGGCCAGCTTCTCGGTCACGCCCGCCTGCAGCTCGTGGCGCGGCCAGCGGCGGCGGAAGTCCTCCAGCACCCGGGCCGCCCGTTTCCAGTCCTGGAGCTGGATGAGCGCGGCGGCGGCATCGTACTGGGCGGTGGCGGCCACCGCCGAGCCGGCCGCCACCCGGCCCACGCGCAGGAAGTGCTCCACCGCCGCGGCCAGGGCGCCGGCGTTGCGCCGGGCCTCGGCCTGCTTGTAGATGCTGGCGGCGAGCCGCTCGCGCAGGGCGGCGTAGGCCTTGTCCTTGCGTGTGTAGAGCTTCAGGGCCCGGCCGTAGGCGTCCTCGGCCGCGGCGAAGCGCCCCTGCTCGAAGTGGGCGTGTCCGCCCACGGTCCAGCCGATGCGCTGGTACTTGCGCGAGCGGCGGGCGGCCGGGTGGCGCAGGAGCTGCTGGGCCGTGGCCAGGGCCCGCTCGTGGTCCCCGGCGTCCAGCAGGTCCTGCGCGGTCCTGGCCAGCACCGCCGGTACCCGCCTGTCCTCGGGAAAGCGCCCGGCAAAGCGCAGGGCCGCGTCCATGGCGCGGGCCTGCCATGCCGCCCGTTCGCCGGGCGCGGCCCGTTGCGCCAGCTTCCGGTAGCCCAGCATGGCGGTGTAGGCGGCCTCGGCGCTGCGCCGGTGGGGCGGATAGCCATAGGCGGTCTTCTCGTACTGGGCCACGGCCTCGGCCAGGCGGCCGCCGTCCCACAGGCACTCGGCCAGCAGGTAGTTCATGGCCGCGGCCTGCGGGTCGTCGGGCAGGGCGGCGAGGAAGGCCTGGTACCACTGCGCGGCCACGGCGAAGTCCGCCGGCTTGCGCGACTTGCGCGCGGCGGCGTGGTAATGGGTGGCCAGGTCGCGCAGGTGGGTGGCCAGCAGCGGCCGCAGCCGGTCGCGCACCTCGGGCTTGTGGTTGCGCCAGTAGGCGCTGCCCACGCCGAAGCGGCGGACGAAGTCCTCCTTGGCCGGCAGGATCAGGCTGGCAAAGGCGCCCTTCTCGTAGGCGGCGATGGCGCGCTGGTGGAACTGCGGCGCGCGCTCGTCGGTGGGATAGCGGCGGGCGAAGGCGAGGAAGGCCTCGGCCGCATCGCGGATGCGCTCCTTGCGCAGGTAGAGGCGGCCGAGGCTGTCGTAGACGATGGCCTCGTAGGGCCGCGGGCCGCTGGCGGAGAAGAAGGCATCGACGCTGCGCGGGCCTTCCAGGTAGGAGAACGACAGGCCGATGACGCGCAGCACGTCCTCCAGCAGCTCCTTCTCGGTGCGCGACAGGTTGAGGGCAGGACCGTCGAAGCGCAGCTTGCCCCGGGCGAGCTGCCAGTCCAGCAGCTTCATGAACGCGGCCACCGCCTCCTCGTAGCGGCCCTGCTTGAACAGGCTCCAGCCCAGCTTGTACCGGGCCTTCTCGTAGAACGGCGTATCGGGCCCGGCCCGCAGCACGTCGGTGTAGGCCTCGGCCGCGGCCGGGTAGCGCTTCATCACGAACAGGAG
>JALUTW010000485.1 GCA_027021685.1 Chromatiales bacterium
CCATGGGCGCAAGCGCCTGCCACTCGGCGGCGAAGTACTCGGCGAAGTCCAGGCCATAGCGCTTTTCCAGCGGGGCGATGTCGAGCCGCCCGTGGCAGATGATCTCGTTGATGACGTCGCGGCGGATGATGTCGTCCGCGGTGAGGCGGATGCCGCGCGCCACCGGGAGCTGGCCGGCATCCAGGCGAGCATAGTACTCGTCCAGGGTGCGGACGTTCTGGGCGTAACAGTCGCCCACCCGGCTGATGGCGGAGATCCCCATGGCGACGAGGTCGCACTCGGCGTGGGGGGAGAAGCCCTGAAAGTTGCGGTACAACGAGCCCTCGCGCTGGGCCACGGCCAGGGAATCGTCGGGCAGGGCGAAGTGGTCCATGCCGATGTAAACGTAGCCGCCGGCGGTCAGCCGTTCGATGGTGTCCTGCAGGATCTCCAGCTTCTGCGCCGGGCTGGGCAGCTCCGCCTCGTCGATGCGGCGCTGGGGCTTGAACATGTGGGGCAGGTGGGCGTAGTTGAACACGGCCACCCGGTCGGGCCGCAGGGCCAGCACCTTGTCCACGGTGGCGGCGAACGAGGCCGGGGTCTGGCGCGGCAGGCCGTAGATGAGATCGAAGTTGATGGAGCGGAAGCCCTGCCGGCGGGCGGCCTCGTAGATGGCCCGGGTCTGGGCCTCCGGCTGGATGCGGTTGACCGCTTCCTGCACCGCCGGGTCGAAGTCCTGCACGCCGATGCTGACACGGTTGAACCCCACCTCCCGCAGCAGGGCCACGGTGTCGGGCGTGATCTTGCGCGGGTCCAGCTCCAGGGCGTAGTCGCCCTCGTCGTCGTCGCGCAGGTTGAACTGGCCGCGGAGGAAGGCCATGAGCGACCGGATCTCCTCCTCGTTGAGGAAGGTCGGCGTGCCGCCACCCCAGTGCAGCTGTTCCACCCGGCGGTCGGTGTCGAACAGGGGCCGCAGCAACCGGGCCTCCTGTTGCAGGTGGTCCAGGTAGGGCGCCACCCGCCCGTGGTCCCTGGTCACCACCTTGTTGCAGCCGCAGTAGAAGCAGACCGTGTCGCAGAAGGGAATGTGCACGTACAGGGACAGCGGCTTGGGGATGACCTCCTCGTTGGATCCGCGGGCACAGTCGGCCAGGTCGCGGGCGGTGAAGCCCTCGTGGAAGCTCACCGCCGTCGGGTACGAGGTGTAGCGCGGACCCGTGGTGTCGTAACGGCGAATGAGATCGGCGTCGAACTGGACCCGTGTGTTCATGACGTCTGGCCGGCGCGGGCCGGGGAGGAGTGGGACATCGGGACGATAACCATGCTTATTATATGGCCTTTGGGGGTAGGATGCACGCGGATTCAGTCACGAATACGCATCTGGTCGAAGATGGCCTCCAGGTCCGCCGCCCAGCGCCGGAACACCGGGGCCAGGTCCGGGGCCGGGAAAAACTCGGCCAGCACCAGCGGGTTGGTGGTCACCACCAGGGTCTGGTTGCCCTCGGCGAAGATGGCGATCTTCAACGGCAGGTAGGCGGCCAGTTCCGGGTAGCGCCGGACCAGGCGGCGGACTTCCTCGTGCTTTCCCAGGAAGACGATACGATACTTGTCGGTCTTGAAGCCGCTCTTGGTCAGGCCGATGTCGACCCGCTGGACGCGGGCCACGGTGTAGCCTCGGGCACGGATGGCCTCCTGCAGGGTCAGCATGGCCTCGGGAAAGGCCTGGGCGGAACGGGCCATGAACAGGTGCTCGGCGTGGACCAGGGCCGGCGCCACCAGAGTGGCGGCCAGCAGCACCCGGCGCAGGAAGACCTTGTTCATAGCGTGGCCTCGTCAAGGATGTTGGCGTAGATCTCGGCCATCTCGGCACAGGCCCGGTCGAGCTCGGAATTGTTGAACAGGCGGCTCAGCCGGGTGGGGTTGATGGCCAGCAGGCGTACCTTGTCGCCGTCTTCCACCACGGTGACCCGGCAGGGCAGGAACATGCCCACCCGCGGGTCGATGGCCAGGGCCTGGTAGAGGAAATTGAAGTTGCAAAAGTAGACGATGATGCGTCGCTGGTCCTCCTGGCCGGGCGGGGCCAGGCCCTGATCCAGGGGCTGGACCCGGATGAGGCGGAAGTTGGCGCCCACGGCCGCCCGCTTGACCGCCTCCACCACCTCGTCGAAGGGGCGATCAGTCTCCGCCATGAGCAACGGCGGCTCGTCGGCAGGCACCTCGTTGTGGGGCAGGGGGTTGCGGGCGAAGCTGCGGACGAAGGCGACGATGTCGTCGATGTCTTTTTCGGTCAGCCCCTGCTCGAGGAAGGACACCATGGGCGTGCCCTTGCGCCCGCGCATGAGGGTCTGCTTGATCATCTGGTCGGTGGCCGCGGCGAGAAAACCACGGTTGTTGAGGGCCGGCGCGATGATGGGCAGCTCGCGCGGCCGGGAGAAGGTGACCCCGGTGCCGTGCCCGCCCTGGCCGTGGTCGCCATGGCAGCCGGCGCAATGCTCGCGGTAGAGCCGGGCACCCCGCTTCTCGTCGCCCTTGACGGGAGCGGGATCGTGGGCCGGGCGCGGGCCTTCGTGCCAGGAGCGCACGTGTTCCACGATGGCCCGGACCTCCTCGTCGCTGAGGCGGGTGAAGGATGGCATGACCCGGCCGGGACGGCCGTGGCGGATGGTGCGGATGAAATACTCGTCGGTGGCGGTATGCTGGAAATCGGGCAGGGCCAGCGGCACGCCCACCCCGCCGTAGCCGTTCTCGCCATGGCAGGCGGCGCAATGGCGCAGGTAGAGTTCCCGCCCGTCCGGCGCCGCAGCCGCAGCCGGGCCGGCCATAATCAACAGAACGAATGTCAGGCAGAGGTGGCGGTGCATGGACATCCCGTTGCGGCTTCGGGGGTTGCGGCGTTTCATGGCCTCCATGGCCGGGTATCATACGCGGACGTGTGGATCGCCCTTTGACATGGATCAACGCCCGTGACCGCCCGCCGCTGCCCGGCCCTGGCCACCGTTCCGCCGCCCGACCGATGGCACCGCCTGACGCCGGCGCAGGCGCGAGAGATCCAGAGCCGGCTGCGGGACTGCGTGGTGACCGAGGATGCCCTGGGCCCGGTGCGGCGGGTGGCGGGGGTGGACGTGGGTTTTCCCCGCGGGCGCGGCACGGCACGGGCGGCGGTGGCGGTGCTCGGGTTTCCCGGCCTGGAGCTGCTGGAGTCTGCAGTGGCGGAGCGGGCGGCGGGGTTTCCCTACGTGCCGGGACTGCTGTCCTTCCGTGAGATACCGGCCGCAGTGGCGGCCCTGCGGCGCCTGAAGCGGCAGCCCGACCTGCTGCTGTGCGACGGGCAGGGCCTGGCCCATCCCCGCCGCTTCGGCCTGGCCTGCCATCTGGGCGTGCTGCTGGATCGCCCCGCCATCGGCGTGGCCAAGTCGCGCCTGCTGGGCGAGCACGATCCGGTGCCCGACCGCAAGGGGGCCTGGGTGCCGCTCTACGACGGTGGTGAGGTGGTGGGGGCGGTGCTGCGCACCCGGGCAGGCGTGCGGCCGCTCTACGTCTCCATCGGCCACCGGGTGAGCCTGGGTACGGCCGTGGACCATGTCATGGCCTGCGTGACCCGCTACCGCCTGCCGGAGACCACGCGCCAGGCCGATCACCTGGCCTCCCGGCGGCCCCGGGCCAGGCGGTCTCAGCCTGCCTGACGCTCGGCCTCGTCCAGCAGCGCGACGATGCGCGACGAGATCTCCGCCACCTGCCGGTAGGCCTCCTCGGCCTCGCGCATGCGGCCGTTCTTCTTCAGGTCCAGGATCACGCGGATGAGTTCGTGCAGTTCCTCGTGCGGTTTTTCCACTTCCCGCAGGGCCGGGAGGTGGCCGTACTTCTGCAGGCCTTCGCTGTAGTACCACTTGCCGAACTTGCAGTGCCGGTGGGAGACGGCCTCGGCCTCGGTGATGGATTCCTGCCCGTCGAGAAAGGCCCGCAGGCGCGCCTTCCAGTTGAGGTGGGCCGCCTTGGCGGCGGACAGGTCCAGCCCGCCGCCGGACTCGTTGAGCGTGGCCTGGATGCGTTCGGCGTTGTCCGCCAGGCGCATGGCGATCTCGCGGCCCTGGCGCGCATCCTCGGTGCTGGTGGCGGCCAGCTCGCTGATGTGCACCACGTTGCGGTTGATTTCCTCGGCCACCTGGGACTGCTCCTCGGCCGCGGTGGCGATCTGGGTGTTCATGCCCGTGATTTCGTTGACTGCGTTCTCGATGGTTTCCAGCGCGGAGACGGTCTCGCGCATCTTTTCCGCCCCGGCGCTGCCGCGTTCGGAGGCGGCGCCGATCACCGCCACGCTGCCGGAAACGCTTTCCTGGATCCGCGAGATCATCTGCTCGATCTCCTGTGTGGAGTCGTGGGTGCGGGAGGCCAGGGTGCGGACCTCGTCCGCCACCACGGCGAAGCCCCGGCCCTGTTCGCCGGCCCGGGCGGCCTCGATGGCGGCATTGAGGGCCAGCAGGTTGGTCTGCTCGGCAATGTTCTTGATCACGTCCAGCACGGCGCCGATATTGCCGCTTTCCTCCTCCAGCCGGTGGATGACGCTGGCTGCCTGCTCCAGCTCGGTCACGAGCTGCTGGATTTCTTCCCGCGTGCCGGTGGCGATGGCCATGCCCTGCCTGGTGGCATCCTGGGCCCGGCGCGCCGTCTCCGCCGCCTCGCCGGTGAGGCGGGCCACCTCGGAGACGGTGGTGCTCATCTCGTTCATGGCGGTGGCCACCTGCTCGGTGTCCCGCTGCTGTTCGAACACGTTGCGCTCGATGCGCTCGGCACTGGCCGACATCTCGGCGGAGATGCCGGACAGCTCCGTCACCAGGGCCTGCTGGGTGCGGTGCAGCTCCAGGTGCCGCTGGCCCAGGAGCGCCACGGCGTCGGCCAGCCGCCCGGCGATGCCGCTGTAGCGCGACAGTTCGTGCGCCCGGGCCTCGCCCCGGGCCAGGGCCTCCACCAGCTCCGCCAGGCGGTGCAGGGCCGACTGGTGCCAGCGCGCGAGGAGCGCGCCCGCCACCCCGGCGGTGGCCAGGGCGACGGCGCCGAGGGCGGCGGCGAGGCCGGCACCCGACCACTGGGTCATGCTGCAGACGAGATAGCCTCCGATGGCCGCGGGCACGGAAGCGGCGGTGGTGGCCAGAGCCAGTCGGATGCGAGCATTGGACAACCAGTTCATTGTTTTCCTCCACGGGACGTGCGGGTTTCCGGCGCGTCCATGCGCAGGGCGCATGGGATTGCCTTGCGGTGTCATCGGCCGATTTCGCCGCGACTTGAGTTGAATTGCATCATCATGGTGCCGGGCAGCGGCTCAGGCCGGCGGCTCGCCGGCGCCGGCGATGCTCTCGATGATGGGGCAGCCGCCGCCGTCTCCCTCCCGGCAGCGGGTGATGAGCTGTTCCAGGGTGCGGTGCAGGGCCTGGAGGTCGCGGATCTGGGCCGCGATCCGGGCGCACTTGCGTTCGGCGCGCCGGCGCACGTCGTCGCAGGCCCCGTCGCCCAGGGCCAGGAGCTCGCCGATCTCCTGCAGGGTGAAGCCCAGGCGCTGGGCACGCTTGATGAAGCGTATCCGGTCCACGGTCTCGGGCGGATAGTGGCGGTAGCCCCCGGTGGGCCG
>JALUTW010000486.1 GCA_027021685.1 Chromatiales bacterium
CGCTGCGCGATCCCCGGGGCGGACAATGGGTGCTGGGCCAGATCCGCTGGATGCAGGCGGTGGACGAGGACCGGCTGCGCACCGGCGTGATGCTGCTGTCGCGCCAGGCGCTGCCCGTGCGCGCCCGCCCCGTGGAGGCGGAGGTCCCGGCGTACCGCGGCGTGCTGGGACTCAACCATCCCCGGCCGGTGCTGTACCTGCCGCGTGCCGCCGCCGCGGCCTTCGGCAGCCGCTGGCACCTGGCCCATGCCGAGGACCAGATGGTGGTGACCCTGGGCGGGACCTTTGCCGAGGCCGCCCATTTCCTGGCCCGCGAGCTGGCTCCGGCCCGGCCCCGGGCCGCGCCGGCGCCGCAGGATGCGGCCACCGCCATCTGATCGCCTATACTGGTGGCATGCCCCTGAAATCCATGGGCCCATTGAGCGCCCTGCGGCGGACCGGCTGGGCCTGGTGCCTGGCCGTGGTCCTGGCCGCGCCGGCCGCGGCCGCCGACCTGGTGATCAACTCCGGCCGCAAGGAGCCCTTCACCACCCCCGATGGACGAGGTTTCTACGATCGCCTGGTCCCGGCCTGGTTCGCGCGCCTCGGGCTTGCGGCGCGCTGCGTGCGCCTGCCCTCCGAGCGTGCGCTCATCAATGCCAACGCCGGCATCGACGACGGCAACATCGCCCGCATCAAGGGCCTGGAGAAGAAATATCCCAATCTGGTCCGGGTGCCTGAGGCGGTGGTGACCTTCGATTTCATGGCCTTCTCCCGCGTGGGCGAGTTCCCGGTGCAGGGCTGGGAGTCCCTGGCGCCATACGACGTGGGGTACATCACCGGCTGGAAGATCCTGGAGAAGAACATCACCCGCGCCCGGTCCATCACCCGGGTGCGCGGCCCGGTGCAGCTGTTCGAGCTGCTGGCGCGCGGGCGTGCCGACGTGGTGGTGTTCGACCGCTGGGGCGGGCTGTGGCGGCTGCGCCACGGGAACGTCCAGGCCCGGATGGTGGAGCCCCCGCTGGCCACCCGCCAGCTCTACCTTTACCTGAACCGGCGCCATGCGGCGCTGGTGCCCAGGCTGGCCGAGGCCCTGCGGGCCATGAAGGCCGACGGCAGCTACGCGCGCATCCACGCCGAGACGCTGGACGTGCTGGTGCAGGACTGAAGGAGCCGCACGGATGTCACCCCTGGGACTCCGCCTGGGCAGCCGCACCGCGCGCCGGCTCATCTTCGCCATCGTCCTGTTCAGCTCCGCCATCACCCTGGTGGCCACCGCCATCCAGCTCTACGCCGAGTACCGCGACGACCTGGACCTCATCGATCGCCGCCTGGAGCAGGTGCGCACCAGCTACCTCCAGGGGCTGACCCAGGCGGTGTGGGTGGCCGACCGCGAACAGATCCGGCTCATCCTGGCCGGCATCGTGGAGCTGCCCGACGTGGTGCTGGCCCGGGTGGTGACGGAGCATGGCGATACCATCGCCGCCGGGCAGCCGGCACCGGGTGATGCCCGCCGCCGTGTCTTCGATCTCAACTACGACTACCGCGGCCGGCCGCGCCACATCGGCCGGCTGGAGGTGGAGGCCTCGCTGGCCGGGGTCTACGCGCGCCTGTGGCGCCGGGTCTGGACCATCCTGGTCTCCAACGGCATCAAGACCTTCCTCGTCGCCCTGTTCACCCTGTTCCTGTTCGAACGCCTGGTCACGCGCCACCTGGCCCGGGTGGCGGCCTTCGTCACCGCGCCCAACCTGGAGACCGACGCGCCCGCGCTCAAGCTGGATCGCCCGCCGCACCCGCCGGCCGAGGACGACGAGCTGGACATGCTGACCCAGGCCATCAACCGCATGCGCGAGAACCTGCAGCGCTCCTTCCGGGCCCTGCGCGAGAGCGAGCAGCGCGTGCGGCTGCTGCTGGATTCCACCGCCGAGGCCATCTACGGCATCGACCTGGAGGGCCGCTGCACCTTCGTCAATCCCGCCTGCCTGCGCATGCTGGGCTACGACCGCCCCGAGGACCTCGTGGGCCAGCCCATGCACGAGCGCATCCGCCACAGCCGCGCCGACGGCACGCCCTATCCCGCGGCCGACTGCGCCATCCGGCGGGCCATGGCGGCGGGCGAGCCCGCCCATTCGGACCAGGAGGTCCACTGGCGTGCCGACGGCACCTGCTTCCCGGTGGAGTGGTGGTGCCATCCCATCCGCCAGGATGGCCGCGTGACCGGCGCGGTGGTGGCCTTCGTGGACATCACCCGGCGGCGCCAGGACGAGGCCGAGCTGGCCCGCTACCGCGAGCGGCTGGAGGTGCTGGTGCGCGAGCGCACCGAGGCGCTGGAGTCCTTCATGTACTCGGTGTCCCACGACCTGCGCGCGCCGCTGCGTGCCATCGACGGCTTCTCCCGGATCCTGGAGGAGGACCACGGCCCGCGCCTCGACGACGACGCCCGCCGCAGCATCGAGCGCATTCGCGTCAACACCCGGCGCATGGGCCGGATGATCGATGACCTGCTCAACCTCTCGCGCCTGTCGCGCCAGCCCACGCGCACCCAGGTGGTGGACCTGTCGGCCATGGCCGCCGAGGTGATGGCCGAGCTGCGCGAGCGCGAGCCGGGGCGCGAGGTGGAGGTGCGCATCCAGCCCGGAATGCAGGCCGAGGGCGATGCCGGCCTGCTGCGGCTGCTGCTGCAGAACCTGCTGGACAACGCCTGGAAGTACACCGCCGGGTGCTCGCCCGCGGTCATCGAGTTCGGTAACCGGCGCGAAGGGGAGGAGACGGTGTTCTTCGTGCGCGACAACGGCACCGGCTTCAACATGGAGCACGCGGACAAGCTGTTCCGGCCGTTCCAGCGCCTCCACGGCGACGAGTTCGAAGGCTCCGGCGTCGGCCTGGCCACGGTGCGGCGCATCGTGCAGCGCCACGGGGGCCGCATCTGGGGCGAGTGCGGCGACGGCGGCACCGTGTTCAGCTTCACCCTGCCCGGCGAGACGGTTCAGCTCCCCGGCAGTGCCTCGGCCTCGGGCCTGAACTGATACGCTCCCCGTTCGCCCGGCGCCCGGTACAACGGCATCATCCGCGGCACCAGTTCCTGCAACGCCTCGATGCGGCTCTCGTCGGAGGGATGGGTGCTGAGGAACTCGGGCAGGCGGCCCTTGTCCAGCTTGCTCATCTTCCGCCACAGGCTCACCGCGGCGCGCGGATCGTAGCCGGCACGGGCGGCGAGTTCCACCCCGATGCGATCGGCCTCGGCCTCTGCCCGGCGGCTGTTGGGCAGCTTGACCACCAGCGCCGCGGCCAGAGCCGCGCCGGCCAGTGCGGTGCGATCCTTGTTCTCCTTCACTGCCCAGGCGGTGACGGCGAGATCGGTGGCCAGCGCCACCGACATCTTCTCCGCCGTGTGCCGCGCCAGGGCATGGGCGATCTCGTGGCCCAGGACCTGGGCCAGTTCGTCGTCGCTGGTGGAAAGCTTTTCCACCAGGCCGCTGTACAGGGCCATGCGCCCGCCGGCCATGGCCCAGGCGTTGACGGTCTCCGGGTCGTCGATGACGTGGATGCTCCACTTCCAGTCGGCCGTCTCCGGCCGCAGGCGGATGGCCTGATGGATGAGACGCCCGGCGATGCGCCGCACCCGGGCCCTGAGCGCGGGATCCCGGTTCAGCCTGCCTTCCCTGGCCGGGCCGGAGAGCAGCTTGAAGTAGGCCGGCTCGGAGGCGGAGATGGCGTACTCCTCCGAAACGAGCAGGAGCTGGCTGCGGCCGGTGACGGGAGCGGTGGCGCAGGCGGCCAGCAGGCCTGCCAGCAGGAGGCCCAGCAGCGGCACGAACAGGCGGCGCCCCGGCATGGCACCATGGTGCGCCGACGGCCGCCCGCAAGTCAATGCCCCGGCACGGCCGCGCCGCGGGATCCGCGGCACCCCGTGCCGGGGCTCAGACGCGGAAGCTGCCCACCAGGCGCCGCAGCTCTTCCGCCAGGCGCTCCACGTCCTGGGCGGTGGCGGCCACGTGCTCGGCGCCCTGCGCCGCCTGCACCGACAGGGTGTTGATGGACACCACGTTCTGGTTGATCTCCTCGGCCACCGATGACTGCTCGTTGGCGGCGGAGGCGATCTGGGTGTTCATCTCCGCGATGCGGGAGACCGCGGCGGTGATGGCCGCCAGCGCCTCGCCGGCGCGGCCCGCCTTCTCCACCGTGTGCTCGGTCTGGGTGCGGCCCTCTTCCATCGCCGCCACCGCGGCCTTGGCCCCGGCCTGCAGGCGCTCGATGGTCTCCTGGATCTCCTCCGTGGACTGCTGGGTGCGCGAGGCCAGGGTCCGCACCTCGTCGGCCACCACGGCGAAACCGCGCCCCTGCTCGCCGGCACGGGCCGCCTCGATGGCGGCGTTGAGCGCCAGCAGGTTGGTCTGTTCGGCGATGCCGCGGATGACGTCCAGCACCGTGCCGATGGCCTCGGCGTTCTCCTCCAGCGAATGGATGGTCCGGGCCGCCGTCCCCACCTGGTCGGCCAGCCGGTGGATGGCGTCCACCACCTCGCTCACCACCCTGCGGCCGTCGGCCGACTCGCGGTCCGCCGACTGCGCCGCCTCGGAGGCCTCGCGGGCGTGGCGCGCCACTTCCTGGACCGTGGCCGCCATCTGGTTCATGGCCGCCGCCACCTGCTCGATCTTGCTCTCCTGCTGGTTGACGTTGAGCTTGGTGTCCACCGCCAGCTCCGACATCTGCTTGGAGGACTCGGCCAGCCGGGTGCCGGCCTCGCCCACCTCCTGCACCACGCCGTGGATCTTTTCCACGAAGCGGTTGAAGGCCCCGGCCACGCGGGCGGTCTCGTCGCGGCCATGCTCGGGCAGGCGCCGGGTGAGGTCGCCGTCGCCCGAGGCCACCTCGTCCAGTGACCTGATGATGCGCGCAAACGCCCGGCGCAGGCCGCGCGTGGCCACCCAGGCCACCACCGCGCCGCCGGCCACCGCCACCAGGGCGAGGGCCAGCGCCAGGGCCAGGGCGCTCTGCTCGCTTTCCAGCGCCGCCCGCCCGGCCGCGGCGGCCGCGGTCTCTTCCTCGCGGGAGAGCTTTTGCACCGCGATGCGCACCTTCTGCCAGTGGGGATGCTCCTGCCTGGTGAGCACGGTCAGGGCCGCCTCGCGTTCGCCGGCCTTCATCAGGTCCAGCACCTTGAGCTTGGCCGCGCGCGTCTGCTGCCAGTGATGGCCGATCTGCTTCAGGGCCGCGCGGGTCGCATCGTCGGGTGCCAGCTCCCGGGCCCGGGCATAGGCGGCATCGAAGCGGGCGATGGCCTGCGGCACCACCTGGTACGGTTTCTTCAGGTGCGGCTTGAGCACCAGATTGCGCAGCGCCACCCCGGACAGCAGTCCCTCCGCGAACATCTGCTGGTAGGCGGTCTGGCGCGCATAGTCGCCGTCCAGGAAGGCGCCGAACCGGTGTCCCACGTCGCGCAGCCCGCCCAGGGCGACCCACAGCGCGGCGGCGAACAGGACGATGACGGCGGCGAAGGCGGCGGCCAGCCGGGTAGACAGGTTGAATCGGCCCATGACTCGTGTCCTCGAAAGCGGGATCCGGGGTGGCGCCCCCGG
>JALUTW010000487.1 GCA_027021685.1 Chromatiales bacterium
GAAGGGCTCTCCCTGCCGGATCTCACGGTTCCCTCAGTGGACCCCGCCGGGGTCACTTTCGATATCGACACCCTGCGCGTGGAAGGCAACGTGGTGGCCCGGATCGAAAACGGGGGGCAGGCCGACGTGCGGCAGGGGTTTGCAGTGACGGCCTTCTTCGACACCAACGGCAACGGCACCTTCGACAGCGGGCAGGACACGGCCCTGGGGGAGGTCGCGGTCCCGGCGCCACTGCCTGCCGGCGGCACCAGGCAGGTGGTCATCCCCGTCGCCGGTACCACGTCCATGCCGGACCAGCCAATCCACGTCATGGTGGACAGCGCGGGGGCCGTGGACGAAACCGACGAGTCCAACAACACCGGCAGTGGCAACGCCGCCTGTTCCGCGCCGTTGCCCGATCTCGTGCTGTCCGGCCTTCACATCACCCAGGGGACTTCCGGCACGGGGAGCACCATAACGGTACGGATGGGCAATGCCGGGACGTCACCGCCTTCTGCCGCGCCGCTGGTGGCCTTCTACGCCGGGGATCCGGCGGCCGGCGGGGTCCTGCTGGGCACGGTGTCGGGGTCCCTGCTGGGTCCCGGGCGGTTCGAAGAGATCGCGCTTCCCCTGCCCGGGGGACTGGCGGCCGGCACCACCGTCTACGCGAGAGTCGATGAATCGGGAGTCATCGCCGAGTGCCGGGAAGACAACAATTCGATGTCGCTGGCCGTTCCGGCGCGGAGTGTCGACGGCAGCGTGACCGCGTCGCTGGATGCGGCCCGGTACGGTCCGAACAGCGACGTGGTGATCGCCTACTCGGTGGCCAACAACAGCGCCTATCCGGGGCAGTTTTCACTCGACCTGCTCATCGAAACCGCCGCCGGCGGCCCTGTTGCGACCGTGGCCGGCGGGCTTCCGGTGATGGTCGACGGGCTCGGCACAATGGCCGGCCAGGCCAGATGGAACACCGGCCTGACACTGGCAGGAGGTTACCGGCTGCGGGCGGTGCTGCGCGACGCTGCCGGGCGGGCCGCCGATGAAGCCATCGTGCCGTTTGCCATCGTGCATCCGGCCGGCGCGGGACCGATGGTGTCCCTGCGGGTGACGACGGACCGCCCGGCGTACCGCACGACGGACACGGTGATGATGTACAACCTGGTCACCAACGCCAGTGCCAACGCCGCCCTGACGGGAACGCGGCTCAGCATCACGGTCAGCGACCCGGCGGGCGGCGAGGTGTTCGCCGCGCAGGTGCCGGTGGGAGACCTCCTGCCGGGGGCGCAGCTCAACCCGGTGGTGCCCGACGGGTATGTGGATCGGCGGCCCGCGACGTACCGGGTCCGGGCGCGCCTGCTCGATGCGGCCGGCAACACGCTGGCGGAAGGAGTCACGGCCTACGAAGTCCGGGCCGATCCCGCGGCGGATCTCACCGGCCGGGTGCTCGCCGAGCCACGCGAGGTGCAGGCCGGGCAGACGGTGATGTGCACCGACAGCGTGGGCAACCCCGGATCGCGGTCCTACGATTCCATCAACCTGGTCCGGCTGGTGGTGGCCGTGGACGAGGGGAAGGAGCTTGCCTCCGTGACCGGCGGCTACTCGCTCGCGGCTGGAGGCAGCCTGTCGCTTTCGCGCAGCATCGACACGAGCGGATTCGTACCGGGCAACTATGCCTGCGTGCTCCGCGTGGAGCAGGACGGCGTGGTGAAGACCATGGACGCTGCGCCGTTCGTCGTGCTGCCGCCCGCGGTGGCGGTGGATCTGGATCTGCGCCGGGCCGGCCCCGCGAAGCTGCTGGCACTGGTGCATCCGGCGTGTCCCGGCGACCATGGCGAGGACGATGATGGGCACGACGACGATGACGGGCACGATGCGGCAGACACCGGCGACACGGAACATGCGTCGGCCTGTGACGGCCAGGACGACCAATCCCGGCTCGACCGCGATTACCTGTCCCAGATCCTGCGGGAACGTGCCATCGCCCATACCATCGTGGAGAACGAGGCGGAGTTCCTCGCCCGGCTCCGCTCGGGGCGCTACGGCACCTACGCCCTGCTGGGCTCTCATCACCGCGTGGACGGGCCGGTGGAGGACGAACTTGCGGCAGCGGTGCTCCGCGGGGAGGGACTGCTGGTGGCCGACGGGGGCGACGATCCGGAGGATGCCCTGGGTCTGGAGCGGGATGTGTTCGTCGATGCGACCCAGGTGTCGGTGGATACCTTCGGTGACTATCCCGGGGCCGTGCTGGCGCTGGCGGCCGGCCATCACGTGGCGGCAGCCGAACTCGAGGGAGCGCAGATCATTGCCCGCGTTACCGGGCCGCAACGGGATCCCGCGCCGGTGGCGGGCACGACCAACGGGTACGGCGACGGCAGGGCGGTCTGGTTCGGGTTCGATCTCCTGAGGGAAGCCCGGCTGGCGGGCACCGGCAGCGAAGCCGAGACACTGCTGGTGCAGGCCCTGCGCCACGCCGGGCCGCAGGCGGTGGCGGCCCTGCCGGGCAGGGCCGTGCCCCTTGCCGTCGGCATCGTGAACCGGGGTGCCGCGGCGCAGCTCGTCGTCGAGGTCACGGGGCCGCCGGACATGATCATCGAGGGGATCGAGGGTGCTGGTGCGCCGGGGACCGCCCACTCCGTCTCCGTTTCTCTCGAGGAGGACGGCCGGGTGGAGATCCCGGTCTGGGTGCGGGCGGAGAGCGCCGGCGCGCGGGAGGTGCAGGTGCGCGTGTTCAAGGAGGCCGTGGCACCGGAGAATCTCGTTTCGCAGTCGGCGGTGACCGTCCAGTTCGAGGCGGCGCCGCGGGTCGCCCAATTCGCCGATGAACTGGCCGCGCTGGCGGCAGCCGGCGCGGACGTGGCAGAGGCCGCCGGGCATGCTGCCCGGGCCGCGCAGCACGCAGAGGCGGCCGATTTCTCCGCGGCCATCGATGACATGCTCGAAGCCATCGACGACCTGGAAGAATGGAACGCCCCTGGTGCCGGCGACATGCGGATGCGGGCGGCGTTGGTGCTCCGCGGGCTGGAGCGTAAATGGTACGCGGCCCGGCAGCCGCCCGCCGGCGGCCCGTGAAGCGGCAGTCGGTGGCGATGACGGCAGCCGGAGCGTGAACGGGACGGCGTCGATGCTATGGAAAGAACGGTGACCCCATGAACGATCTTGCCCACAGGCCCCTTCTGTACCGGATCCGCGCCGCCCGCGGGTTCAGCCGCGGCGTCGCATACCTCGTGGTGCTGGCCGTGCTCGGTGTCCTGCTCGAGCGGGTGATTTACTACGCCCTGCTCGAGGGTGACGTGATCGAGGAGGAGAGCATCGCCCAGCGCCTGCAGCGTGTCGCTCCCCAGGTGGCACGGCGCGTGCCATTGCCGGAGGTGCCGGCGGGGAGGGCGCAGGCGGCGGGCCCGGCCGGGCGTCTGGCCGGCGTCCTCGAAGAGCTGAAGCGGGAACTGGCCGCGCCTGAAGCGGACGGGGAAACGGGCGGCGAGACGGAAGATCTGGCCGGCCTGTCGGCCCGCCTGGCGCAACTCGACCGGGAGGTGCGGGCGGAGTTCGGGCAGATCGCCCGCCACATCGCCGAACACGGCCTGCCCCCGGCCATCGCGGAACGCCATGAGGCCATGGTGCGGACCTACGAGGCCGGCATGGCGGCCATTCAGGGCACCCTGGCCAGTCTCGGCAGTGCCTCGGGCGAGGAAAGGGAGAAACTGCGGGACCTGCTCGGGCGGCAGCTCTCGGCCATGCAGTTCTCCCGCCGGCCGCAGCCGTTCGACCCGGCGAATCTTCCCCACCGCAGCCTGCAGCCCGACCCGGACAACCGGCCACGCCTGAGCGAGGATGAGTTCGCCGCCGCGGGGCTCACCAACAACCCGCTGGCGCAGTATGCGGCCCACGGGAACTTCAGTTTCGGCAACCTGCCGGGGGCGAGCAACCCCGCCTACCTGGCCGAGACCGACGAGGTGGTGCTGAGCCAGACCATCCGCGACCAGGCGGCCGCGCTGGGGCACGATCCGGTCCGGATCTACCAGTGGGTCCGCAACAACATCACCTGGATCCCGTCCTGGGGGGCCGTGCAGCAGGCCGACGTGACCCTGGGGTCGCGCCGTGGCAACGCGGCCGACATCTCGACCCTGCTCATTGCGCTGCTGCGCGCCTCGGGCATCCCGGCCCGGTACGTGCACGGCACCATCGAGGTCCCCGCCGACAGGTTCCGCAACTGGGCCGGGGGCTTCGAGACCGTGGAGGCCGCGGCGCGGCACGCGGCCTCGGGCGGCATCCCGGTGGCCGCGGTGATGGAGGGCGGGCGCATCACCGGCGTGCGGCTGGAGCACATCTGGGTCGAGGCCGCGGTGGACTACTACCCGTCGCGCGGGGCCATCAACCGCGATGCCGACCACTGGCTGGAGCTGGACGCCAGTTTCAAGCAGTACGAGGAGCTGCCGGGGCTGGACGTGGCGGCCATTGCGGGCCTGGACGGCCAGGCGCTGGCGGGGGATTTTCTGGCCACGGGCACGGTGAACGAGCAGGAAGGCTGGGTGGCCGGATTCGACCCGGCGGTACTGCAGAACGCCCAGGTGCAGGCCCAGGCGGCGGTGGCGGCCTACATCGGCGCCAACCTGCCCGATGCCACGGTGGGGGACATCGTCGGGGGCCTGCGGATCGTGGCGCGGACGGGCCCGGGTCTGCCCTCGTCCCTGCCCAATGCCGTAGTGGTGACGGGGGCGCGCTACGGGCGGCTGCCGGCGGCGTTGCAGCCGGTGCTGGAAGTGGGGCTGGGGCGTGACCCCCTGGGGCAGGCGGCGGGCGGGATGAGCCTGCCGTGGTCGCGTGTCAACAACCACCGGCTGACGCTGTCGTGGCGGCCGGCGACGGCGGGCGACGAGGCGGTGCTGAGGTCGTTTCTGCCTGCGGGGGCGGTGACAGACCCGAGCCAGTTGCCGTCGAGCCTGCCGGGGTATCTGGTGCGGGTGGTGCCGGAGCTGAAGCTGGACGGGGTGGTGGTGGCCACGGGGCCGGCGGTGGCGCTGGGCGGGGAAGTGGAAGTGTCGTTCACGCTGCGCCACCCCACCCAGGGGAGCCGGGTGTACCGTTCGCGGGTGGTGGCGGGGAGCTACCAGGCCCTGGCGGTGGTGGGGGGCGGCGTGTCGGTGCAGGCGCTGGAGGCGCTGCGGGGGCGGATAGAGGCCACCCGGGCGAGGCTGGAATCGGGGGACCCGGGGCAGATAGGCCAGGTGGACCGGGAGGCGCTGCTGGGAGACCTGTTCCATGCCGGAGTGCTGGGGTATTTTGCCCAGTACACGGCGCTGGGCCACGTGGCGGGGCTGAAGAGCCGTGCGCGCCAGGGGCTGGTGGCGTCGGTGGGGACGTACGGGTATGTACCCCGGGTGGTGTACCTGTTCGGGCTGCCGCGGGCGGTGGAGCCCGGGGGCATCGAGATGGACCTGGACGCCATTGTGACCTTCACCACGAGCCTGGACGGGGACCGTGAGGCGCAGGTGCGGTTTGTGCAGCAGACGGGGGTGCTGTCCTCGGCGCTGGAGCATGGGGTGCCGGAGCAGATGTTCGCCACCGACCCGCAG
>JALUTW010000488.1 GCA_027021685.1 Chromatiales bacterium
CGCGGCACCGCTATCGGGCCGGTGCGGGTGCTGCAGCGCGGCGACCTGGAGATCGCGGAGTACGTCCTCCCCGCCCACCTCGTCCACGAGGAGGTCGCCCGCTACCGCTTCGCCCTCAACACCGCCCGCGAACAACTGCGCGAGATCCGCCGCAGCATTCCCGAGTCCGCCCCCCGCGACATTGCAGCCTTCATCGACACCTACCTGCTCATGCTGGACGACACCATGTTCACCGAGGCCCCGGTGGAGATCATCCGCCGGCGCCAGTGCAATGCGGAGTGGGCGCTGAAGATGCAGCGTGATGCCCTGGTCCGCGTGTTCGACGAGATGGACGACGAGTACCTGCGCACGCGCCGAGATGACATCGATCACCTGGTCCACAGCATCCTGCGCACCCTGGCGGGACAGCCGGCGGTGCATGAACCGGCGAGCGAGCACGGCAGCGCCGTCACCGGTCACATCGTGGTGGCCACCGACCTCACCCCCGCGGAGACGGTCCTGCTGTTCCACCAGGGCATCACCGGCATCGTCACCGAGGGTGGCGGTCCCACCGCCCATACCGCCATCCTCGCCCGCAGCCTGCAGATCCCGGCGGTCATGGGCGTCCCGCTGGCGATACGCCTGCTGGCCGATGACGAGACGGTGGTGGTGGACGGGGAGGACGGCCGGATCTGGGCCGGGCTGGATACCGCGGCCCTGGCGGTGTTCGAAGAGCGCCGGCGCGAGGCCGCACGCCGCCGCGCGGCGCTGGCCAGGACCCGGGAAGCGCCTTCCCGCACCCGTGACGGCGTCACCGTCACCCTGCGCGCCAACATCGAGCTGCCCGAGGATCTGGACCGCATCGCCGAGGTGGGGGCCGCGGGGGTGGGCCTGTACCGTACCGAGTTTCTCTACATGAACCGGCGCGATCCGCCGGACGAAGAAGAGCAGTACGCCACCTATGCCGAGGTGGTGCGCCGCCTGGCCGGGGCCCCGCTCACCATCCGCACCCTGGATCTGGGTGCCGACAAGGGCGGGGCCGCCGCCACCAATCCGGCCCTGGGCCTGCGCGGCATCCGCCTGTGCCTGCACGAACCGGGACTGTTCGTGCCGCAGCTCCGCGCCATCCTGCGCGCCGCCGCGCTGGGCCC
>JALUTW010000489.1 GCA_027021685.1 Chromatiales bacterium
GTAGTGGGTGGTCAGGGCGTGCCAGTCGGCCACGAAGAAGAAGCACTCGTACTCGTGCTGCAGGCGCAGCCAGTTCTTGAGCACGCCGTGGTAGTGGCCCAGGTGCAGGGCCCCCGTGGGGCGCATCCCGGACAGCACGCGCTGGGGCTGATTGGGCAGGGAATTCAAAGGGTTGTGGCTCCGGCGCAGACAGCGGGAGCGGGCGCAGGCTGGGCGGCGGCCTGGATGTCCCTACTACAGCAAGGGTTATAGGGTTCCGTCATGGGGCGATTATACCGGCCCGGGTCCGGGGCCGGAAGGCGCCTGCCGGGCCCCTGGGCGTGCCGTTTACAGCCCGAAACGGTCCGTAAACCGGTAATGGCTCCGCACGGGTGTCGACTATCATGCGGGGTCTGCCAAGGTCAACGGAGGAACCCGAGTGTCAATCGAGATATGAGAATGAATCGAGATATATTTCGTAAGTTATTGTTTGTTGTGGTCACGATGCTCCCTTATGCGGTAGTGGCCAACGGCCTGTGGGGCCTGTGGACGGTGGTCCGCGATGCACCTTCACTGGCGGCCGGGGCCTGGGCGGCGGCGATGACATGTTCGGTGGTTGCGTGGCAGCTCTGGCGCTGTCGCGCCTTTCACCGGGCCCTGACGGCTGCGGCCGGATGAGGCCTGTCAGCCCGTTTCGAACGGGGCCGGGTCGCCCTTGCCCCGGCGCACGATGACCGGGACCTCGCCGGTGAGGTCCACCACGGTGGTGGGTTCCAGGCCGCAGTTGCCACCGTCGATGATGAGGTCGAGCTGCGGGTCCAGGCGCTCCCGGATGTCTTCCGGATCGGTGAGGGGGTGCTCGTCGCCGGGCAGGATGAGCGTGGTGCTCATGATGGGCTCGCCCAGGGCCTCCAGCAGGGCCTGCGCGATGACGTGGTCGGGGATGCGGATGCCGATGGTGCGCCGCTTGGGATGCATCATGCGCCGCGGCACCTCCCGCGTGGCCTGGAGGATGAAGGTGTAGGGCCCGGGGGTGACCGCCTTGAGCAGGCGGTAGATGCGGTTGTCCACCTTGGCATAGGTGGCGATCTCCGACAGGTCGCGGCACACCAGGGTCAGGTTGTGCTTTTCGTCCACCTGGCGGATGCGGCGCATGCGCTCCGCCGCCGCCTTGTCGCCCAGGTGGCAGCCCAGGGCATAGGCCGAGTCGGTGGGCCAGGCCATGACCGCGCCCTGGCGCAGCATGTCCACCGCCTGCCGCACCAGGCGCGGCTGGGGATTCTCCGGGTGGATGACCAGGTAGCGGGCCATGGCCCTCAGGCGGCCACGGGACCGGTCCAGCCCGGCGTCTCCCAGATGGCGGTACAGCCCTCGGGCAGGGGCGGCAGCCGCCCCAGCTCCACCCAGGGACTGGGCGGGCCGTGGTAGTCGGAGCCCCGGGAGGCGGCCAGGCCGCAGCGGCGGGCGAGCTGGGCCAGGTGGATGGCGTGGTCCCGGGCCTGGCTGCCCGAGAGGACCTCCAGCGCCGTGCCCCCCAGGTCGCGGAACTCCGCCGCCAGCCGGCGCAGGCGGCTGGCCGAGAGGCGGTAGCGGGCCGGGTGGGCCAGCACCGCCTGGCCCCCGGCGGCCGTGATCCAGCCCACCACTTCCTCCAGGGTGGCCCAGTCTCCGGGCACGTAACCCGGCTTGCCCCGCACCAGGTAGCGGCGGAAGACTTCCTGCACGCTGGCCGCGTGGCCCTGCTCCACCAGGAAGCGGGCGAAGTGGGTGCGGCTGACGATCTCGCCCCGGGCCAGCCGCCGTGCCCCCTCCAGGGCGCCGCCGATGCCCTTCTTCTCCAGCCGGCGTCCGATCTCCTGCGCGCGCCAGGCGCGGAAGGCATGCTGGCGGGCGATGCCGGCGGTCAACGTTTCCTGGTCCGGATCGATGCCCAGGCCGACGATGTGGATGGTCTGGTGCGACCAGGTGACCGACAGCTCGATGCCGGGCACCAGGGTCACGCCCTCCTCCCGCGCGGCGCGCGCCGCCTCGGCCAGCCCGCCCACGTCGTCGTGATCGGTGAGGGCGAGCACGTCCACCCCCTGGGCGCGGGCATGAGCCACCAGCTCCGCCGGGGTCAGGGTGCCGTCGGAGGCGGTGGAATGGGCATGCAAATCGTAGTTGTACGCCATGGCGGCCGGCAGTGTAGCCCAAGGGCCGGGGCCGTGTCGCGCCTCCTGTGGAACCGGCGCCCGTTGTGCTACAGTGGCGCCCGTTTCCCGCGGCTGCCCCAAGGCCGCCCGCCGCCGGCATGAACCACGAACCCGACTGGACCCTTCACGAGACCGAAGCCCGCGTGCGGCGCAGCGCCGCCGCCATCGAGCGGGCGCGCCAGCAGCATGCCGCGCGCCTGCCCGACGCGCCGCCGCCGGACCTGCTGGGCCGGGCCCTGGGCCAGTACTTTGCCATTCTCCAGCGCATCGAGGCCGACGGCGGCCGGATCCCCGCGGACGAGACGCCTGACCCGCTGCCGGAAACCGACGAGGACGAGTACGGGGTGCTGTGCGACTACGGCCTGCGCCTGCTGGGGGACCTCATCCGCTGGGCGGTGGAGCTGGACCTGGAGGAGGAGCGGCGCGAGCTGGAGGCGATGGTGGTGGCGGCGGCCCTGTGGACCGCGCGCATGGGCGGCACCATCCGGCCGCCGGAGCCGGTGGTCAATGCCGTGGCCCACCTGGCCAACACCACCACGGGAACCGAAGCCCTGCGCCGCCTGTCCCAGGTGATGTATGATCTCGCCGCCGCCATGCCCGAGGAAATCCGCGCCGATCGCGACCGCAGCGATCCCGGCCGGCCGTGGCGCGTGCTCATGCTCAACCACGGCATCATCGCCACCCGCAGCCACGATCCCGCCGAGATGGAGGCGGTGTTCGACCGCATCCTGGCCCTGCTGCCGGAGGATGCCCCCGGCTTCTTTGCCGAGGGCATGGAGCAGATGGACATCGTCGGCTACCCCGATCACGTGCGCGAGGTGATGCAGCGCTACTACGAACTGTCGCATCCGCGCACCCTGCACTGAAACCGTTCCGATGAAATTCCTGTTCGACCTGCTGCCGGTCATCCTGTTCTTCGTCACCTTCAAGCTGTTCGACGATCCGCTCCAGGGGGCGCTGGCCGCGACCGCGGTGGCCATGGCCACCGCCGGCGTCCAGATCGCCGTGGCCTGGTGGCGGCACAGGAAGGTGGAGCGCATGCTGCTGGTGACCTTCGTGCTCATCATGGTCCTGGGCGGCCTGAGCCTGCTGTTCCACGACCCGGTGTTCTTCATGTGGAAGCCCACCGCGGTGAACTGGCTGTTCGCCCTGGCCTTCCTCGGCAGCCGCTTCATCGGTGACCGGCCGCTGGTGCAGCGGGCGCTGGGCCACGCCCTAGCCCTGCCCGGCCCGGTGTGGCGGCGGCTCAACGATCTGTGGACAGGCTTCTTCGCGCTGCTGGGCGGGGCCAATCTCTACGTCGCCTACAACTTTGAACTGGACACGTGGGTGAACTTCAAGCTCTATGGTATGCTCGGCCTCACCCTGGCTTTCGTGGTGGCCCAGGCCCTGTACCTGGCGCGGCACGTCCACGAGCCGGGCAAGGACGCCGCCGGCGGGCCGGAGGACGGCTGAATGTTCTATGCCATCGTCGCCCAGGACCATCCCGACAGCCTCGACCGGCGCCGCCAGGCCCGGCCCGATCACCTGCGCCGGCTGCAGGCGCTGAAGGACGAAGGGCGCCTGCTGCTGGCCGGTCCGCTGCCGGCGGTGGACGCCGAGGACCCGGGCCCGGCCGGCTTCAGCGGTTCGCTGGTGGTGGCCGAGTTCGAGTCGCTGGAGGCGGCCCGGAGCTGGGCCGAGGCGGACCCCTACGTGGCCGCCGGGGTGTACGCCCGGGTGGACGTGAAACCATTTATAAAGGTGTTGCCCTGAGATGACCGCAACGGACCGTGAAGCCCTCATCCGCGAGCGCCTGACCGCGGCGCTGGATCCGGTGCGCCTGGAGATCGTCGACGAAAGCCACAAGCACGCGGGTCATGCCCAGGCCCGCGGCGGCGGCCATTTCCAGGTCACCATCGTCTCCGCCGCCTTTGCCGGCAAGAGCCTGCTGGAGCGCCACCGCATGGTCTACGATGCCATGGGCGACGCCATGCACGGCGAGATCCATGCCCTGAGCATCAAGGCGTCGGCACCCGAAGAGGTCCAGTGATCCCCCGGGGTGCCGGCCGAATCATCCACCCACTTCATCCTGCGAGGAATCCAGAACCCATGAAGACCATCGTCACCCTGCTCCTTTCCCTGGCCGTTGCCGGCGCCGCCTGGGCGGCCAAGCCCCCCGCCACGGTCAACGGCAAGCCCATCGACGCCCGCACCTACGACCGCTTCCTGCAGCAGCGGGCGCGCCAGAACAAGCGCGCGCCGACGCCGGAGGACCAGCAGGCCGTGCTGGACGAGCTCATCAACCGCGAGCTGCTGTACCAGGAGGCCATGCGCCGGAAGCTGGACAAGGACCCGGAGGTGGCCTTCCGCCTGCAGCAGCAGCGCATCAACACCCTGGTGCGGGCCGTGATCGACAAGGAGTTCGCCGATCACCCCATCTCGGACAAGGAGCTCAAGCAGGAATACGACCGCCTGGTGAAGGGGGCGGACTTCCGCGAGTTCAAGGCCCGCCACATCCTGGTCAAGACCGAGAAGGAAGCCAAGGCCGTCATCAAGCAGCTGGACAAGGGCGCCGACTTCGCCAAGCTGGCCAAGGAGAAATCCACCGGCCCCAGCGGCAAGCAGGGCGGCGACCTGGGCTGGTTCCGCCTGGGACAGATGGTGCCACCGTTCGCCGCCGCCGTGGCCAGGCTGGAAAAGGGCAAGTACACCAAGACGCCGGTCAAGACCCAGTACGGCTGGCACGTGATCCTGCTGGAGGACAGCCGCAGCCAGGAACCGCCCACCTTCGAGGCCGTGCGGCCGCAGCTCACGCAGCTGGTGCAGGGCCAGCGGGTGCAGGCCATGCTCAAGAAGCTGCGCGAGAAGGCGAAGATCGAGAAGAACCTGAAGTAGGTTCAGAAGACAGAAGACGGAAACCGGAAGACGGAACCACCCGCAGGGTGCGGTGGCGAAGCCACCGTACCGAACCCGTGCCGGATGGTTGCGGTGCGGTCGCTGCGCGCCCGCACCCTACGGTTCCGCTGGATCAGGGGTCAGACATCAGATGACAGATGTCAGAAGGGCTGGGCAGGAGCAAAGCCCGTGGCAGCGGCGCCCCGGCGCAAATAACCAGGCCGGAGGAAAAACCTTCGCGGCCGGGGGCCGCTCCTACACCCGTTCTGACCTCTGTCTTCTGTCATCTGTCCTCTGAACGGGGGCGCTCCTACACCCGTTCTGACCTCTGTCTTCTGTCATCTGTCCTCTGAACGGGGAGCGTTGCTACACGCGGGTTTCTTCCAGCAGGCGCTTGAAGGCGGCCTCGTCCAGGGTGGGGACACCCAGGCTCAGGGCCTTGTCGTACTTGGAGCCGGGATCGGCGCCCACCACCACGTAGTCGGTCTTCTTCGAGACGCT
>JALUTW010000490.1 GCA_027021685.1 Chromatiales bacterium
GGTACCCGATCCACGCTGCCGCCAGGGCTGGCGTTCCGGCCCGGTGGAGTTCCGCTTCGATGACCTGGAGGAGTGTGCGGTCCACACCCTGGCCCACGAGTGCTTTCACTTCCTCAGCCATTCCCGCCAGGTGGACTTGAAAAACACCGAGGCCAACGCCAACTGGTGGGCCGACGGCTGGCTGCGCGCGTTTCGCGAGCTGCGCCTGGTGCAGCCGGAACGTGCCGCGGCCGGGCGCTGATCTGGATCAATGTCCTTGCACCCGGTCGGGGTTAACCTGCACATGGGGTGCCAGACGTTCGGGCCGGGGGCCCGGAGGAGGGAGCGGACATGAGCGAGATCCAGGAAACGGAACGCGAGGAACACAAGCTGCGCGAGGCCTATGGGGCGCTGTCCTTGCGGGTGAAGGAACTGCTGCAGGCCGCCCGCGAGCGGGTCGATGCGAGCCAGGTCAAGGCCGCAGTGGAGCGTGCCGGTGAGGAGCTCAGGCAGGCCGGCCGGCACACCGAAACGGCGCTGGCCCGGGCGGCCGAGGTGGTGCGCAAGGAGTGGGGCGGAATCACCGGCAAGGCCCGGGAGGAGGCCCGCGCGGCCTACGCCGAGCTGGCGGAGCGAACCGGCCACCTGCTGGGCGGGATCAAGGAGAAGGTGAACGCCGGGCAGATCCGCCGCGCCGTGGACCAGGCGGCACAGGAGATGCGCGAGCTGGGAGAGCACACCGAAGAAGCGCTGGCCCATGCCACCGAGGCACTGAAGAAGGACATGGCCAGCACCGCCGAGCGCATGGGGCCGGCCTGGGAGCGGTTCAAGGAGCAGACCCGCAACCTGTTTGCGGTGTGGGAAGACCGCAGCGCCGTGTTCCTGGGCCAGGCCGCCGAGGCGGTGGGCCAGTGGCTGGCCGAAACGGGCGGCCACCTGGAGCACCGCAGCTACCACACCGGTGAACTCACCTACGGCGGCGAGTTCCAGTGCACCACCTGCGGTGAACACCTGAAGCTGGGGCATCCCGGCTACGTGCCGCCCTGTCCGCAGTGCATGGGCACGGAGTTCCGGCGGGTGTGAGCCCCGGGCAGGCGGGCGCGGCGTCTTGTATCGACCCAAGCACGAAACCAGGTCCTGCGCCCGCTGTGGTGCGGTGTTCGAGTGCAAGTCGGGCTCGGTGCTTCTGTGCCAGTGCCAGACCGTGGTGCTGGACGAGGCGGCGCTGGAGTACATCGCTGCCCGCTACGATGACTGCCTCTGCCGTCATTGCCTGCTGGTGCTGCGTGACGAGGCCTGGCGCCGGCGCCAGGCGGCACGCCTGCAGGCGATCATGCGCGGGCGCGGGAGGTAAACACCGCACGGAGACGGGATGGGAAGGCACCCGCCGGTTCTCCCGCGGGGTCACGGCTCACCGGCCCCGCTGTCCTTCGTCTTCCGCCTTTCGCCCTCCGTCCCGGTAGGCCTCTCCCACCAGCAGCTCGATTCGCAGGGTGAGGCTTGCCTCGGCCTCCCAGTCGTTCTCCCGCCGCCAGCGTACCGCCGGCACCAGCTCCCCATACAAATAGTCGCGATGCAGGCGCTGGCGGTAGCGCAGGCTGGTGGCATAGGCCGTGGCCCGCAGCACGGGCTCGTCGTTCCCGTACACGGCCACCTCCCAGGCCAGGGCCCGGTGTGTACTCAGGGGTTGGTACAGGACCAGTGCCTGGGAGAGTGACAGCACGCCGGTGTCCTCGCGCCACTGGCCGCTGCTCACGCTGCGCAGCAGGTGCTGCCGGCCCAGGCGGCGGTCCAGCTCCAGCGTGGTGGCGAGGACGGTGCCGGCCTCCTTGAACCGGTAGATGTCCTGCTGGAACCAGGACTGCCAGATGTCCGCCGGGCCACGCCGTTGCAGGCGCAGGCGCACGAAGGGATCGACGGGATCGGAGAACTTCACGCCCAGCGAGGGCCGCACCCGCCAGCGCCTCAGTTCCCCCACCAGGCCCTCCAGCGATCCGAAGTAGTCCTCGTCGGGCAGCGGCTCGGACGAGGTGGCCGCCGGTGACAGCGGACCGCCGGGGCCCGCCGCCGGCGTGCGGTCGGGATCCGTCTCCAGCAGCAGGTGCAGGCGCTCCCGGGTACGGGGCAGGCGCAGGCGCAACCGCACGTTGCCCAGGGCGTCCCGCTCGCCACCCTCGCGCAGGATGAGGTCACCGGTGAGCTGGGCATAGCTGCCGGTGCCGCCTTCATATGCAGGCGTGTTGGCGAAAAAGGCGTCCACCCGCCGGACCACCGTCTCCAGCCCCTCCGAGAGAAAGGCGTGGGACAGGTCCAGCAGCCGCCACGGCCCCGGTTCCGGCGGCACCGCGGCGGCCTCCGCGGCCCCGGTCCCGCGGGCGGCGGCGAGCAGGCACAGGACGGCAAGGGTGCGGGGGCAGGCGGCCATGAAGTGATGGTAGCGCAGGGGAACGGTGCCTATCCTGCAATCGACATTAACTTGTCGTCTTAAGTCCTTGAACAATCGGTGTGGGGCCCCGGCATGCGGCGAGGCGGGTGGCGGCGGGACACGGGTGCACGCAGGCCGCCATTCCTATTAGAATGGTCACGGCATGTACCGCGAATTTTTCCACCTGGACGACTATCCGTTCCGACTCACGGCCGACGCGGGCTACTTCTTCATGGGCGAGGGCCATGCCCTGGCCAAGGCCTATCTGAACTACCTGCTCCACGTGCGCGATGGCCTGGCCGTCATCACCGGTGATCCCGGCGTGGGCAAGACCATCGTGCTGGAGAATGTGCTCGGCGAGCTGGAGGACGAGGCCGTCATCGCCCGCGTGCAGCAGACCCAGCTCGACAGCACCGAGTTCCTGCTTGCGGCCTGCCTGGAGTTCGGGCTCAGGCCCGAGGGACGCAACAAGGCCGAACTCATCAACACGCTCAACGAGTTCGCCCTGGCGGCCCATTTCGACGGCAAGGTGGTGATCCTGGTGGTGGACGAGGCCCACCGCCTCAAGCCCGAGGTGCTGGAGGAGATCCGCATGCTCTCCAACCTCGAGCGCTACGGGCGCAAGGTGCTCAACGTCATCCTGGTGGGGCAGTCCGAGCTCAACTTCATCATCAGCCCCCAGCGCCGTGATGCCTTCTCCCAGCGCGTGCGCCTGCACTGCCACATCGATCCCCTCACCGAGGAAGAGACCCGGCGCTACATCGAGTACCGCATCTGGATCGCCGGCGGTGAGAACTTCATCCGCTTTCCCGACGACGCCCTGGCCATCGTGTACCGCTACAGTGGCGGCGTGCCGCGCCTGGTCAACGTACTCTGCGACATGGCGCTGACCGCGGCCTGCATGCGCGAGCGCGCCTGCGTGGACGCCGACTGCGTCAACGCCGCCATCGACAAGCTGGGCTGGGTGCCCTATGCCCACCGCACCGGCGGGGTGCCGGCGGGCGGCCACACCGTGCGCGACCGTACCATTCCCGCGGCCGGCCGCCTCACCATCCACCGCGACGGCAGCTATGTCACCGACTTCGAACTGGACCGCGAGCGTATCCTCATCGGCCGCCGCAGCAACCAGCACCTGTGCCTGGGACACGGCAAGGTGAGCCGCAGCCACGCCCAGATCGTCAACATCGCCGGTACTTATTTTTTGCAGGACCTCAACAGCACCAACGGCACCCTGGTCAACAACCAGCCGGTGCGCTGGCACGCCCTGCGCGACGGCGACGTCATCCGCATCGCCAGCTTCGAGCTCCGGTTCGTCAGCGGCCCCGACGAGACCGCGCGCCGCCAGAGCGAGGAGATCCGGCCGGCCCCCGCCATCCGGGGGGTGGCCGAGGTGGGCGGGGGCGGCGACTGATTCCGGCGGCGGGAGGCCGCGGCCATGATCCAACTGAGTCCCCTGACCTTTTCCTTCCTGCTGGAGGCCGTGATTCTCCTGGCCGCGGCCTGTGCCGGCATGGCCTGGTACATCCGGCGCCAGCGCCGGCGCCTGCGGGATGCCACCGCCGCGGCGGCTGCCCGCCAGGCCGATGAGGCCGCCAATGTCGACGTGCGCCACTACCTGCAGACGGAAATCAAGCTCACCGAGGAGCGTTTCAACACCCTGTTCGGGGAGGAATCGCGGGAGCAGGTGGAGCTCACCGAGCGCGACTGGCTGCGCCTGCGCCAGGGCTACCTGGCCCTGGAGCTGGAGCTGGCCGCGGACAAGACCCGTGACGACGACTTCTGGACCCGCTTCGGCCAGGCCATGCGCCGCCTGCTGCTGGAACGCAAGCTGGTCAAGCGCCTGGACCTGGGTGACATCGAGGAGCTGGCGGAGAAGGAAAAGGAGAAGGAGGCTGCTCACGAGGATCTGGCCAGCGTGATGGAACTCATGCAGGAGGAAGCCAGGGAACTGGAGGAGGCCCTGGCCGAGCTGGGCGAGGACGAGAGCGAGGGTTCGCTGGCCGAGAAGCTGCAGCGCGTGGCCCGTTCCCACCGCGAGATGTCCCACTGCGTGTTCGTGCTGGAGGACGAGAACAAGCTCCTGCGCGAACAGATCCGGGCCCTGCTGGAGGCCGATCAGGGAGGGGGCGGATCGTGAGCACTGCCCGCCCGTGGCCGGTCCGGTCGGCGGCGGGCCCCGCCGGCCGCCTGCCGGAGCGCATCGTCTGCCTCACCCCGGAAACCGCCGAGACCCTGTACCTGCTGGGCGAGGAGGATCGCATCGCCGGCATCTCCGGTTACACCGTGCGCCCGGCCCGGGCCCGGAAGGAAAAGCCGCGTATCGGTGCCTTCACCACCGCCCGGGTGGATCGCATCCTGGCCCTGGAGCCCGACCTGGTCCTGGGCTTCTCCGACCTGCAGGCCGACCTGGCCGGGGAACTCATCCGCGCCGGCCTCCCGGTGCTGGTGTTCAACCAGCGCTCCATCGGCGGCATCCTCAACATGATGGTCACCCTCGGCCACCTGGTGGGTGCAGGCGAGCGGGCCAATGCCCTGGCCGCGGAGCTGGCCGCCGGTGTCGAGCGGGTGCGGCGCGCCGCGCGCCACCTGCCGCGGCGCCCGCGCGTCTATTTCGAGGAATGGCCGGACCCCATGATCGCCGGCGTGCGCTGGGTCTCGCAGCTCATCGAGGCCGCCGGCGGCGAGGACTGCTTCGCCCACCTGGCCGTTCATGCCGATGCGCGCCGCCGCATCATCACCGACCCCGGCGCGGTGGCGGCGCGCATGCCGGACATCATCATCGGTTCCTGGTGCGGCCGCCGGTTCGATCCCGGCGAGGTCGCCGCCCGGCCCGGCTGGCACCGGATCCCCGCCGTGCGCGACGGCCACGTGTACGAGATCAAGTCGGCCGAGATCCTGCAGCCCGGCCCCGGCGCGCTGCGCGAAGGCCTGGACCGGCTGCACCGGATCGTGCTGCGCTGGCAGGGGCTGCACTGAGGCGCCATGGACGGGACCATCGACTGGACCCGCATCCCGGCCGCCATCTGGCGGCCCCACCGCGGCGCCCTGCACCCGGTGGCCGACCCGGACCCGGTGGCGCTGGACGACCTGGTGGGCATCGAGCGGCAGAAGGCCGCCCTGGTGCGCAATACCGAGCGCTTCGTCACCGGCCAGCCTGCCAACAACGCCCTGCTGTGGGGCGCGCGCGGCACCGGCAAGTCCTCCCTCATCAAGGCCGTGTTCAACCGTTTCCGCGCCGACGGCCTGCGCCTCATCCAGGTGGACCGCGACAGCCTGGTGCGCCTGCCCGAGATCGTGGATGACATCCGCCACCAGCCGCAGCGCTTCGTCATCTACTGTGACGATCTCGGCTTCGAGCCCGGCGAGGCCGGCTACCGCGCGCTCAAGACCGTACTCGAGGGCTCCATCGAGCGTCCCGCCGACAACGTGCGCGTGTACGCCACCTCCAACCGCCGCCACCTGGTGCCCGAGTACATGGCCGACAACCTGGCCGCGCGCCGGGAGGAGGGTGAGCTGCACCCGTCCGACGCGGTGGAGGAGACCATCTCCCTGTCCGACCGCTTCGGCCTGTGGCTGTCGTTCCACCCCCTGAGCCAGGACGAATACCTGGCCATCGTCGATCACCTGTTCGCGGGCCGCGGCGCCGACCGCGAGGCCGTTCACGCCGAGGCCCTGCGCTACGCCCTGGCCCGCGGCGTGCGTTCCGGGCGCACCGCGCGCCAGTTCTTCAACCAGTTCTTCGATCCCCCGGCCGCCGGCACCGGAAACTGAGCCGTTTCACACCGAGGACAACCCCCATGGCCAACGGACTGCGCATCGCCACCTACAACGTGGAAAACCTGTTCGGCCGCGCCCGCCTGCTCAACATGGATGACCACCTGGCGGCCCAGGCCCGCATCGACGCCCTGGGCCGGCTCCAGGCCGAGCTGGGCCGGAAGACCTATGACAAGCCCGAGATCCTGCGCCTGTACCGGGAGCTCAAGGACGACATCCGCATCGTCAGCACCCGCGGCAAGCTGTTCAACCGCAGCCGCACGAAAGTGACGGCCGACGGCCGCGGTGACTGGCGCGGCTGGATCGAACTCAAGCGTGACCGCTTCACCGACCGCACCGTGCGCAACACCGCCAGGGTCATCCGCGCGGTGAACGCCCATGTCACCTGCCTGGTAGAGGTGGAGAGCCGCCCCGTGCTGCGCCGCTTCGCCGCAGACAACCTGCGCGGGGACAGGCGCTATCCCCACGAGATCCTCGTCGACGGCAACGACACCCGCGGCATCGACGTGGCCCTGCTGTCACGCTTTCCCCTTGGCGGCCTGTGGAGCCACACCGACGACCGCGACGCCGGGCGGCGCATCTTCTCGCGTGACTGCCTCGAAGTGGAAGTCCTGCTGCCCGGCGGCCGCTCCCTGTGGGTTCTGCTCAACCACTTCAAGAGCAAGGGCTACGGCAGCCGCCGCCGCAGCAACGAGCGCCGCCGCACCCAGGCCGAGCGCGTGGCCGAGATCCTGGACGACGGCTACGACCTGCGGCGCGACCTGGTGGTGGTCGCCGGCGACCTCAACGACACGCCGGACAGCGTGGCCCTGCGCCCGCTGCTGGAACTCAACCACCTGTACGACGTGCTGGCCGAGACCCACCCCGATCCGGACGAGCGCTGGACCTATTACTACCGCCGGCGCGAACAGATCGACTACCTGCTGGTGTCCCGGCCGCTGCGCAACGCCCTCACCGCAGCGGGGGTGGAGCGCCGGGGCATCCACGGCATCGAGGCCCTGACCGGCGGCGTCGAACGGGGTTTTTCCACCGTCACCTCTCCTCGCAACGCCGCCTCCGATCACGGCGCGGTGTGGGCCGATTTCGACATCGCCACATGAAGCACCAGCCCAAATACGGTATTGCCAGACAAAGGAGGACATCATGACCGACGGAACGACCACTCCCGTATTCGACTACCGCCTCCAGCGCTTCACCATGGGGCTCGTCGCCTTCCTGCTGCCGGTGGTGGTCACCGCAGTGGCCGACCAGCGGCTGACCTCCATCAGTGCCTCCTGGTACACCTCGGCCCGGGACTGGTTCGTGGGCCTGCTGTTCGCCGTGGCCACCTTCCTCCTCGCCTACCGCGGCCACACCCGGTTCCAGGGCTGGGCCAGCAAGGGGGCCGCGCTGGCGGCGGCGCTGGTGGCGCTGTTCCCGGCCGCGTGCGACGGCTGTGAAACGACGTGGCGGAACTACGTCCACTACACCGCGGCGGCCGTGCTGTTCCTGGTGCTGTCGCTGTTCTGCTTCGTGATCTTCCGCAAGAACACCAGGGGCCGGCCCGGCAAGCCGGGCTGGCGGGCGCGGATCTACCTCGCCTGTGGTGTCCTCATGCTGGCCTGCCTGGCCGGCATCCCGCTGGGCCATCTGCTGTTGCCGGTGCAGACGGTGGCGGAGCTGCGCCTGACCTATTGGGGCGAGGCGAGTGCCCTGTGGGCCTTCGGTCTGGCCTGGATCGTGTCCGGCAAGGTGCTGCCGTTTCTCGCCGAGCCCGGGGAGCGGCTGCACATCTGGCCATCGCAGTCGGAAGGGTGACGAGGCGATGACGGAAGACGAACTGACCCGGTTGTTCCACCAGGCCATTGAAGAACCCGCCTACCGGCCGGTCTTTCTCGAACACCTGCTCAAGTCCAGGGTGTACGTGCTTGGCCACGCCGGGACGGAACGGCGTACCGGCGAGGTGGAGCTGGACCAGGACGACCGGGTCTGGATCAAGAACTGGCAGCGGAAGGACGGGCAGGTGGCGGTGCCGTTCTTTCTCTCCCGGGCGTCACTCGAGTTCGCGGCTCCCGGCGAGGACGAGTACATGCGCATTCCGGCCACCGTTTTCTTTCACACCACGCTAGGGCAGATGCTGGTTCTCGAACCCAATACCGGGCACACGAAGGAATTCACCCCGGGCGAGGTCGAACGCCTGCTGGATGGCGGGCCCGGAATGAAGCCCAGGTTGAACGAGGATTCCGTCGGGGTCTCTCTGTACCTGGAACCGCCCGACCCGTACCCGCACGAGATGGTGCGTTCACTGTCACTGTTGCTGGATGATCTCGCCACCGTCGAGCGCGCATACGTTGTTCGGGTGGTGACCGCCGGGGAGGAGGGCGAGCCCCGGCTTTTGATCGCTGTCGACTGCAATCATGATCGGGGCCGCGTCATCCGATATATGGGTGCCGTGGCGCAAGACACGGCGCCCGACGGGATCGAGGTCGAACTGATATTTCTGGACGGGGAGGGAGAATTGTCCCGTGAAATCGTCGCCGGCTTCGAGCCGTTTTTCCAGCGCGCGCCGGGCGCGTGAGCGGGCCGGTGTGCGCCTCAGAACACCCCCGCGCTCTTGAGTTCCAGGTAGCGGTTGACCATGTGTACGGGCAGGTCGGGGGGCGGGGCGTCCACGGTGTAGACGCCGCTGCGGCGCAGCCGTTCGTGGGCGGCCTCGCGGTGGGCCAGGTAGTGATGGGTGGCGGCGTGTTCCAGGGCGGCGTCGAAGTCGTCCACGGGGGTGGCCAGGGCCTCGCGCAGGGCGGTCTCCTGCAGCGAGGCCAGCAGCACCAGGTGGCGGCGGCGCAGCAGGGCCAGGGCGGGGAGGAGGTCATCGGTGTCCTCGTCGCGCACGTTGGTCACCAGCACCACCAGGGCGCGGCGGCGCTCGCGGGCCAGCAGGCGGGTGGCGGCGGCGCTGTAGTCGGGGGCGTCCAGGCCCGGCTGCAGGTCGTAGAGCACGTTGAGCAGGCGGTTGACGCTGGCCACGGACTTGCGCGGGGCCAGCCAGCGCTCGGGGCCGGAGAAGGTCATGAGGCCCACCGCGTCGCCCTGGCGCAGGGCCACGTGGGCCAGCAGCAGCACGGCGTTGAGGGTGTGGTCGAAATGGCTCACGTGGCCGTCGGCGGCGCGCATGCGCCGGCCGCAGTCGATGAGGAACACCACGCGCTGGTCCCGTTCCTCCTGGTAGTCGCGCGAGATGAGCTTGCCCATGCGCGCGGTGGCCTTCCAGTCCACCTGGCGCAGGGCGTCGCCCTCGCGGTACTCGCGCAGCTGGTGGAACTCCAGCCCCTCGCCACGGCGGCGCCGGCGGCGGATGCCCATGTCCCCCAGGCGCCGGTCCTGGGCCAGGAGGGAATACTTCATCACCGCGGCGAAGTTGGGATAGACCCGCACCGCCGTGGCCACCGGCACCTTCGCGTCGCGCCACCACAGCCGCAGCGGCGAGGCGATGCGGATCTGCACCGGTCCGAACGCATGGGCGCCGCGCGCCAGCGGCCGCAGCCGGTAGGTGAGCCTCGCCCAGCCGGTGGCGGGCAGGCACAGGGCGTGGGGCAGGCCGGCCTGCGCCGCGGCCGGCGGGTGGTGGTCGAACACCCGCACGGGCCGCGGGAAGCCCAGGGGGTTGTGCAGTTCCACGGTCACCGGCGCGGGGCTGCCCAGGGCCAGGGCGGGCATGACCTCGCGGCGCACGGCCGGCAGCGGCAGGCCGCGGGCGGCCACGGCGTCCATCACGGCCAGTCCCGCCAGGGCGATGCCGGCCCACTGCCACGCGGGCAGCAGCGGGGCGTGGAACGACGCCGCGGCCCCCAGCGCGGTCCAGGCGCCCAGCAGCGCCAGCAGCGGGCGGGCCGGGATCACGTGCGCGGGGCCTCCACGCTTTCCAGCACCGCGGCGAGCACGGTGTCGGCGGTCTGGCCCTCGATCTCCATCTCGGGCGAGAGCACCAGCCGGTGGCGCAGGGCCGGGGCGGCCATCTGCTTGATGTCGTCGGGGGTGACGAAGTCGTGGCCGTTGAGCAGGGCGGCGGCGCGCGCCGCACGCACCAGGGCGATGCCGCCGCGCGGCCCGGCGCCCACGGTGATGCCGGGCCAGTTGCGGGTCTTCTGCACGATGGCCACCGCGTACTCCAGCACCTTCCGGTCCACCTGCACCCGGGCACAGGTGGCCTGCAGCCGGGTGATGGTCTCGGCGTCCACCACGGGGCTGACCGCGGAGACGTTGAGGCTGTCACCCACCTGGCCCGAGGTCACCCGCTCCACCAGCTCCGCCTCCTCGTCCGCGCCGGGGTAGTCGATGAGCACCTTCAGCAGGAAGCGGTCGAGCTGGGCCTCGGGCAGGGGGTAGGTGCCTTCCTGCTCGATGGGGTTCTGGGTGGCCAGGGTCATGAAGGGCCGGTCCATGGGCAGGGCCTGGCCCTCGATGGTCACCTGCTGCTCCTGCATCACCTCCAGCAGCGCGGCCTGGGTCTTGGCCGGGGCGCGGTTGATCTCGTCGGCCAGCAGAAGATTGGTGAACACCGGGCCGCGCCGGATCTTGAAGGTCTGGGCCTTCATGTCGTACAGGGCATGCCCGGTGATGTCGCTGGGCATGAGGTCCGGCGTGAACTGGATGCGGGCGAAGCGGCCGTCGAAGGTGCGGGCCAGCGCCCGCACCAGCAGGGTCTTGCCCAGCCCCGGCACGCCTTCCACCAGCACGTGGCCGGCGGCGAACAGGGCGGTGAGCACCTGGTCGATGACCTCGTCCTGGCCCACCATGACGCGCGCGATCTCGCGCCGCAGGGCCTGGGCGGTGTCGTGGGCGGCGGCGATCTCGGCGCCGGGCGCGGGGGAGTCGTTCATAGCTTGGTCCTTATGGTTTCCAGGGTTCTCACGAGTCGGGTGAAGCCGGCGGCGCCCTCGGGCTCGGCCTCGAAGGCCTCGCGCACGGCCTCGGGCGGCAGGCCGGCGAGCTGGGCCAGGCGCGGGTAGAGGCGCTCCGGCGGCAAGTGGTTCAGGCCCGGGTGGCGCCGGCCCACGAGATTGCGCAGGCTGCGGCGGGCCGCGGCCAGGAGCGCCGCGCCCTGGCCGTGGCGCCAGAGAAAGTCGCCGCTGGCGCGCACGTGCTCGCGCAGGCTGCGGCGGGCCCCGCCGGGCGCCGGCAGGCGCGGGCCGAAGCGCCGGCCGCGGGCCCAGAGCCAGGCCGCGAGCAGGACGAGGCCCGCGGTGAGCGCCGGCCAGGCGGCCAGCCACAGGCGGCGGGAAAACGGCGGGTGGAACTCGCCCGACACCAGGTGGATGGCGCCCCGGCGGGCGTCCGGGTGCAGCAGCCGCTGGGCCAGGGCGGCGTGGTCGTGCTTGCCGATGCGGTCGTTGTCGAGGAAGCCGAAGCCGGCCAGCACGGTGAGCCGGCCCGACCCGAGGCGGTACTCCGCCACCACCGTGCCGGCGCCGTCGCGCACGCTCCAGCCCGGTTCCGGATCGCGCCCGGTCACCAGGCGCGGCCCCGGCGGGAAGTGCACGGTGAGCGGGGCGTCGTTTTCATACACGCGCAGCGTGAAGGGATCCTGCGGCCGGGTCTCCAGTTCCGCCACCCCGATGTCCAGGGGATCGAGCAGGGGATCGGGCAGGGCCGGCTCGCGCGGGGGCCGGATGCGCACCACCAGGTGGCCGCCGTGGCGCACCCAGTCCAGCAGGGTGCGCGCCCTTTCCGGGGTCAGGCTGTAGCGGCCGGTGGTGAGCAGGAGCACGTCGCGCGGGCCCAGGTCCCGGGTCTCGGGCAGCCGCCGGTGAACGTGCACGGTGTCGCCCAGCCGCTGGAGAAAACGCTGCAGGGCGAGGTAGGGATTGCGCCGGGCCTCGGCGCCCGGCGGGGTGCGCACCTCCTCGCTGCGGTACTCGTAGTTGTGCAGGAACCAGGCGGTGAGCACGGCGCCCGCCACCAGGGCCACGCCCGCGATCTTGAGCCCTGTCTTCGCGCCGGGGCTCATGCCTGGGGTCCGAAGTGACGCGGCCAGCGGCCGCAGGCGTTTTCCATGTCGGCCGGGGCGGGCTCGCGGTGGGCGTAGGCGGCGGCCTGCCACAGGCGGGTGAGGGCGGCGAAGAAGTCCGTGGTGTCCGCCCCCAGCCGGCCGGCCATGGCGCGCACCGCGCGCAGGCAGTCGCCCTCGGTGGCGCTGGCGGGCAGGCGCAGGCCGTGGCGGTCCACCAGCGCCGCCAGGGAAGCGCGGTAGAGCAGTGACAGGGCCTCGCGCGCCCGGCCGGCCTGCCACAGGGCCAGGGCGGCGGCGGCGGGATCCCCGGGCAGCGATTCCGGCCGCACGTCCAGCCCCATCAGGGTCTGCGGTATCTCCCTGGCTGCCTTTTTGTCCCTGCGCCGCGGGCGCCAGCCGCGGGGCAGGTGGCGCAGGATCCAGATCACCAGCAGGCCGGCGGCGGCTGCCGCCGCCAGCCACATGACGAGTTCGGCCAGAAAACCCAGCGTCTCCGCCGCACCGGACAGGGCGCGCAGCAGCCGGGCCAGCCAGTCCAGGTCCACCTGGCCGGCGGCTTCTTCCGCGCCGGTGGCGCGCTTCTTGGGATACCAGCCGGTCACGGTCTCGGTGCCGCCGAAGACCGGGTCGGCCAGCACCTCGTCGATGATTTTCCGTGCCTCGGCGGGGGGCAGCAGGTGCGGCTCTTCCGCTTGTGCCGGCGCCGGCGACAGCGGCAGGACCAGCGCCGCGGCCAGCACCACGGCCGCCGGCCGGCGCAGCCCCGCGATGCGCGAGGCCAGGCGGCGGAAGGCCAGTTCCAGGTCCCAGCCCTCCAGCCGGCTGCGGCGGTTGAGGTACAGGGCGAAGCCGCCGGCGACATAGAAGGGCGCCACCGCGGCCATGGCGGCCCAGGCCGCCAGCACCATGATCCAGCCGCGGGTGGTGGCGGACAGCTCGTCCAGCAGGGAGCCGGACTCCAGTCCCAGCACCCCGCCGGGCACCAGCAGCCAGGCCAGGGCCAGCAGCCCGGCCCACAGGATGAGCTCGAAGGCGAGGCAGGCCAGGGTCAGGGCCGAGGCGGCGCCATGGGCGGTGCGCTGCAGGGTGCGCAGGCGGGCGGTGCGGTCGCGCGGGCTGCCGCCTTCCAGCTGTGCCACCGGGCGGTTGAAGCTGCGCGCCGGATCCACGCGGAACACCGTCAGCGCCCCCAGGGCCTGGCGCCAGAGCAGCCCCGGCATGGCCCGGGCCAGCTCGCCGGCCGGCGGAAGGTGGCCGAACAGGGCGCGGCTCAGAACGTGCAGGGGGCCGCGCTCGTAGAGGGGCTTGCCCCACCAGACCAGGGCCAGGGCCCACCAGGGGTGACCCGGCAGGAGCAGGGCCGCGGCCACCAGCGCCGGCAGCGCGGCGAGCGTCCAGGCCAGCACCAGCCGCGGCCACCAGCGCCGGCCCATGGCGAATCCCAGGTCCACCGCTTCCCAGTTGAGGCGCGGGCGCACCTCGGCGGTCATTTCCTCAAGCCGCACGGCCGCGTCCCGCGAGCAGGAAATACAAAAGCAGGACCCCCCAGCCGGCCAGGCCCACGCCGTACTTCACCGCCGGCGGGATGGCCTGGGTGGAGGACCAGAAGGCCTCGATGAAGGCCGCGCCCACGAGCATGAGGGCCGCGCCGTAGACCATTTCCAGTGCCGGGCGTGCCGCCAGGCGCAGGGCGTCGCGGCGCGACAGCGGGCCCGGCCTCACCAGTGCCGCGCCCAGGCGCAGGCCCGCCGCCCCGCACAGGACGATGGCGGTGAGTTCCAGGGCGCTGTGGCCGGCGACGAAGGAGAAAAAGTTCTCCGCGTGCCCGGCCTGGACCAGGTGGCCGCCCACCACCCCGATGAACAGCCCGTTGGCGGCGAGGAAGAACAGCGAGCCCAGCCCGGCGAAGACACCACCGGCGAAGGTCTGAAAGCCGATGCCGATGTTGTTGCGGATGTAGAAGCCGAACATGGCAAAGTCGTCGTCGGAGGCGCGCAGGCGGCCCAGTTTCTTCTGTCCCTCGTCGCTGTACATGAGCTCGAACCGGGCCACCTGCTCCGGCGCCATGAGGCTGTAGACGAAATCGGGATCGTGCCAGGCGGCGGCGAAGGTCCCGGCCAGGGGCACGTAGAACACCAGGGCCGCCAGCAGCACCAGGCGCCACTCGGCCCGCACCCGGGCGGGGAAACGGCGGCCCACGAACTCGGCCACGGCGGCCAGGCTGGCGCGGCGGGCCTGGTACAGGCGCTGGTGGCCGGCCAGCACCAGCCGCTCCAGGCGATCCACCAGGTGGGCGCTGTAGTGGCGGCTGCGGGCCAGGGCCAAGTGATGGCACAGGCGCCGGTACAGGTGGGGGATGTCCGGGGCCTCCTGCTGCACGGTCTCCGGCGGCTGTTTCAGGCCGGCCTGGGCGAGCCAGCGCTCGAAGCGCTCCCAGTCCCCGGCATGGCGTTTGACGAAGGCGTCCTGCTTCATGGGCTCAGCGCCGGCCCACCAGCCAGTTGGCGTATTGCAGCAGGCGGCGGCGCCCGGTCTCTCCCCGCTCCCCGGTGAGCGGCTGCAGCAGGTCCGCCAGCTCCACCGCCCGTTCGGGGCTCAGCTCGCCGGCCCGCTCGGCGTACTGGAGCAGGGCATGCTGCTCGGCGGTGGTGAGCACCGCCGGCGGGGCCAGGGGCGGGGCCTCCGGCACGGTGTCGGGCAGCGGGGTCTGCTCGCGGTAGACCACGACGGTGCCCGCGGCCAGGTCGCCCAGGCGGCGGAAGTCGCGGTCCGCGAGCATGGCCGCCAGGCCGAAGCCGTAGAACAGGGGCAGGAAGTCCGCCGCCCGCAGCAGGTTGCGGATGACCGAGGCGCCCGCGTCCACCTCGGTGCCGTCGTCGCGCAGCACGCGGATGCCCAGGCGCCGCTTGCCCGGGGTGGCGCCGGCGGACTTCAGCTCGAAGTACACCGGGTAGAACCACTCCAGCAGGAACACCGCGACGAGAAACAGGCCCGCGGACACGTTGCCCAGGCCGATGGACAGGATCCCGAGCACGATGCCCAGCACGATGTACACCGCCAGCCGGATGAGCAGGTCGATGCCCCAGGCGTAGAAGCGCACCACCGGTCCCGCCAGGCGCAGGTTGAGTTCCACCCCTTCCGGGGTCTCCACCGCCCGGTGGGTGTCGATGATGGTGGAGGCCGGTGCGTCCATGACGGCGGGCCGGGACTCAGCGCATCTGTTCCAGGCGGGCGCGGTTGACGTACTCGTTGTAGGCCGGGATGGCGATGGCGGCGAGGATGCCGGCGACCAGCACGGTGACCACCACCCCCACGGCCACCACCATCATGTTGCCCCGGTGGGGCGGCGGCGGCGGGCCGTAGCGGTTGGGGCCGTCCGTTCCCGGCATGAACAGCAGCAGCAGGCCGAATAACCAGTTGATGAGCGGCACCAGGGTCAGCAGCGACAGCCAGCCGGTGGCATTGAAGTCGTGGCAGCGCTGGATGATGAGGATGAACTGGAACACGATCAGGGCGATGTAGCCCACCCCCAAGAGCACCATCAGTACCGCGGCCCCGGCCTCGCCGGCCACGGCGCCCACACCGGCCCCCAGCAGGCCGCCGATGAGCACGAAGCCCAGCAGCAGCAGGATGCTGTAGAACAGGTAGCGGATCCGGCCCAGGCGCCCGCGGGGCGAAAAGGGCCGGACCTCGCCGTAGATCCCGTCTTCTTCCCGCTCCAGCCGCGCGGCCGGGGCGGCGTACTGGTTCACCTCGTTCATGGGTTCTCCTCTGGCTGGCGTGCCGGGGCGCACGCGGCGCGCCGGTCTTCCGGTCTTGTCGCTGTCGGGTCGTCCACGAGGGGCCTGAAGCCGGAAGTGGTGCTGCAGCCCCCGCATCCGGTGACAATGGTCCGGAATCGCCTCCCCTCTGTCCAGAACCTGTCTTCAAATTCTGCGCGGCGGTGGACTCACGACGCGACTCGCGCGGAATTCTGAGACAGGTTCTGGTGCATGGCTTGCGGCCCCGGGGCCGTCTTCATAGTATATAAGGAAAAGCTAAAGTTCCTCCTGGCGCGGCCGACAAGGAGGAACCGGTGGAGAGTTGCGCCATGGTTACCATCAGCGCCTCGGTGGACATCGCCGCCTCACCCAAGGCGGTTTTCGATCTGGTCACGGACGTGAGCCGGCGGGCCCGCCTCAACCCGCGCGTGGGCGTGCTGGGCATCGCCAAGGTCACGCCCGGGCCGGTGCGCCTGGGCACCCGCTTCCGCTACCGGGTGGCGGTGGACGGGCACATCGTGGAGCACGCCTGCGAGTGCGTGGCCTTCGAACCGGGCCGGCTCATGGAAACGGTGTCCGACACCGAGCCGCCGTTCCGGGTCCGGGTCACGGTGGAGCCCATTCCCGGCGGGGCGCGCCTGACCCAGGAGGAGTTCTTCGAGCTGACCCCGGCGGTGATGCCGCTGCCCAGGTGGCGGGGCTGGCCGGGGCGCCTGCTGGACAGGCTGTTCGGCGGCGCCGACTGCCTGCGCCAGAGCGCCGAGTCCCTGGCCGCCGAGGCCGAGGAGACCTGCCGCCGCCTGCAGCCGCGCCTGGCCGGCTGGCTGGAGCGCCTCAAGCGTCACCTGGAGCAGGGGCGAGGCGTGTTCTACGCCTGAATTTCCTGCCGCCTCCCTCGGAAAATGATCGTGGTTCCGCGGCCTGTGCCGGCACTGGCCGCGTGCTAAGCTAAAGGTCACTCCGCAGTCACGGGGGAGGCCTGTCCGATGGAGGAACGGCGTGCCCACCGCCGCATCCTGCTGGATGCCGCGGTGCGACTCTACCATCCCCGGCTCGGCACGGTGGAAGGTGCCATCCGTGATCTCTCCGACAGCGGCGTGCGGGTGGCGGTGGCCGATGCCGCCGGCCTCAGCCGGTCGCTCAACGGCGAGTCCATCACGTTGCGTCCGCAGCATCTGGACGTGCTGTTCGACACCGAGCTGGTCCGCTGCGACGGCGACTGCGTGGTGCTGAGGTTCATCGAACCCTGATGCCGGCCGCCCCGGGTGCAGGGATGCAGGACGGGCCGGCCGGCATGACACCCGGGCGGTCCCGGCCCGGCCAGCGCCTGTGGCAGGGGTTCTGCCGCCTGGTCACCGCCGTCTATTACGCCCGCTGCGAGGTGGCCGGCCTGGAGCACCTGCCCGCCCGCGGGCCGGTGCTGCTGTGTGCCAACCATCCCAACGCTCTGGCCGATGCCGTGGTGCTCCAGGCGGCGCTCCCGCGCCTGCTGCACCCGGTGGCCCGCTCGGGCCTGTTCCGCAACCCGCTCCTGCGCCCCTTCCTGAAGCTGCAGCAGGCGGTGCCGGTGCGCCGGCGCCGCGACCCGGCCGACGATCCCCGCCGCAACGAGGATGCCTTTCAAAAGGTGTACGAGCTGTTCGCCGCCGGCGGCGCGGTGCTCATCTTTCCCGAAGGCCAGAGCCACGACGATCCCCGCCTGCGCCCGCTCAAGACCGGGGCCGCGCGCATGGCACTGGGGGCGCGGGCACGGGGCCTGGCCCCGGTGCTGTTGCCGGTGGGGCTCAACTTTGCCCACCGGGAGCGGTTCCGCTCCCGGGTGTTCGTCCAGGTGGGGCCGCCGGTGCCCGTGCCCGCGGCCGGCGAGCACGACGAGGCCGCGGTGCGTGCCCTCACCGCGGAGCTGGCCCGGGGGCTGGAGGCGGTGACGGTCAACGCGGCCTCCTACGACGAGCTGGAGCTTTTGCGGGCCCTGGAGCGGTTCTTCGCCCTGCGCCACGGGCGCTACCGTGCCCGCGGGATGGCCGCGCGCCAGCGCGCGCTCAAGCGGCTGGCCGAGGGGCATGCGCGCCTGCGCGCCCTGGTGGACGACCGGCGGCTGGCCGCGCTGCGCCGCCGCCTGCTGCAGTTCGAACGCCTGTGCCGGCACCTGGGCATCCGGGATCACGAGCTGGGGGTGGAGTACCGGCCGGCCGTGGTGACGCGGTTCGTGTTGCGGTCCCTGGGAGTGCTCCTGGTGCTGCCGGTCGCGGCCTGGGGCTGGGTGACCAGCGGGGTGCCGTCGTGGCTCACCCGGCGTCTTTCCGCCCGCCTGGCACGGGGGCCGGACCAGTTCGACACCGCTGCCATGGCCGCCGGCCTGGTGCTGTTCGCCCTGTGGTGGGGAGCGGAGGTCACCCTGGCCTGGATCCTGGCGGGCCCGGCGCCGGCCCTGGGGCTGGCGGCCAGCCTGCCGCCGTCGGCCGCGGCCGCGGCCTTCTTCCGGCGCGAGCGCGAGCGCATCACCGACAGCGTGCGTGCCTTCGTGCTGTTCACCCGCCGGCGCCGCCTGAAGCCGGAGCTGCTGGCACGGCGCCGGATGCTGGAGCGGGAACTGGCCCGGCTCATCCGCCTGCTGCGGCGGCACGAGCTTGAAGCCGGTGGAGGCCATGGGCTACAAAGATAGGTGGAAGGGCAGCCCAGCGGAGCGGCAGTGGAGGAACGACGCAGGCACCGGCGGCGGGAAGTGAGCGCCCGGGTGGAGATGACCGACGAGACGGGCCGCCGCTACAGCGGCCGTTCCCGCAACATTTCCGACGGCGGCTTCTACATCGTGCTGGACCGGCCCGTGGTGCTGGCCCCGCATACCCGGGTGAAGCTGACCCTGCCCGACTCCGAGGACCCGACGCTGGTGTTCAATGCCGAGGTCATGCGGTGCGAGGAGGGCGGCATGGCCCTGCGGGTGCTCAGCTTCGAGGCCGGGGGCGAGGAGCACGATCTCGACGTGCTGCGCCAGGCCTGGTTCGAGAGCCGTGGCGGGACCTGATGCCTGGCCCCGGCGGCCGCGGTACCTGATCCCGGCGCTGCTGGTGGTGCTGGCCTGGGGCTGCGCCGCAGCCCCGCCGGCACCCCCCGGCGGCGTGTGCCACGTGGTGCTGGTGTGGCTCAAGGAGCCGGGCAATCCCGCCCACCGCCGCACGGTGGTGGAGGTGGCCCGGGCCCTGGCCGACCTGCCCGGCGTGGTGTCCGTGGACGCCGGGCCGGTGGTGCCCAGCGACCGCCCCATCGTGGACGATTCCTTCGACGTGGGGATCTGCTTCCGCTTCGAGAGCGTGGCGGCCATGCGCCGTTACGTGACCCATCCCCGCCACGTGCGGCTGGTGAAGGAGCGCCTGCGGCCCATCGTGCGCCGCCTGCGGGTCTACGATTTCCGGGTTCGGTGACGTGGTGCACACGGGGGCATGGCACGACGGGCGCCGCCTGCGGTATGCTCCGGCGCTGGCCACATGCCGTCCATGGAGATGGGAAACCGCCAGTCCATGAAGGAACGCCGCCGCACACCCCGGGCCGCCACCCGTGCCCGGGTCTGCATCAGCCACAGCGTCTTCGGCGAGGTGGAGGGCGTGACCCTCGACATCTCCGACACCGGTGTGCTGGTGCAGGCCGAGCACCTGCCCAGCCTGCCGGTGGGGGCCCACGTGACCCTGCAGTTTCTCGACTCGGTCAACCCCGAGCTGCGCTTCAACGCCAAGGCCGTGCGCCAGACCCGGTGGGGGACCGCCTTCGAACTCGTGGACTACGAGTACGCCGGCACCCGCCACAGCCTGGACGAGCTGCGCCAGCAATGGGCGCGCTACGCCCAGTACGACCGCCGGGGCTGAGCCGTTTCTGCCACCCCGGCCGGGGCCGGTCCCGGATCGCGAGCTAAACAACCCGGCCTGCTGCGCCGATAAGACCGGGAGCGGTCCCCCCGGACCTCTCCGCCTGGAGCGCAGCTTGAACCGTAACTTCGCCAGGTACGCGAGCCCCTTCTCCCTGGGGCTCTTGGCCATTCTCCTCGCCGCCGGGGCCCTGCTCGCGCTCGCCGGCCGGCTGGCACTGGACGCCTACTTTGCCGACGAATCGCGCCGCGCCCTTAAGAGCCGGGCCGAGCTGGTGGCGGGGGAGTTCTGGGCCCGCCACCGGGAACTGCTGGGCCGGCTGCCCGTGGCCCCCGATGCCGCGCGCCTGGCCCGCCTGCGCAAGGAGACCGCGGCCCAGGCGCGGCGTGCCGGGATCACCGACTTCACCGTGCGTGACCTGGCCGGACTGGTGTTGTTCTCGTCGCTCCCGCCCACCGCCCGCCTGCCCGAAACCGACGCCGGGGCCCTGGACCGTGCCCGCCGGGGCGAGGTCGTGGTCACGGCCCCGGGGCCCGGGCCGGTCGCCGTCTACCTGCCGCTGACGCGCGGTGACGGGGTCACCGAGGCCGTGGCCCAGGTCCGCCTGCGGCCCCCGGCCATACCGCCGGCGCGGGCGGACCTGTGGCGCCGCCTGTCCTGGAGTCTCGCCGCCGCCCTCGCCGCCGTCTTCGTCCTGACCCTGTTCATGGTTCGCCGCTGGCTGCCCGCCATGGTGGGTCTGCCGTACCGCGGGCGCCGCATCAGCCTCGATCCGCTCACCGAGGTGCTCAACCGCGGGGCGTTCCTGGCCGGCATGGGGCGGGAGCTGGGACGCCTGCGCGAAGCAGGGGGCGAGGCAGCCCTGCTGCTGGCCAACGTGGCGGGGTTCCGCGACATCAACGATTCCCTGGGGCACCGGGTGGGTGATGCCATCCTGCAGGAGGTGGCCCGGCGCCTGCGCCAGGTGGTGCGGGTGGACGACGTGGTGGGCCGCATGGACGGGGACGAGTTCACCGTGTTCCTCGCGCCCATCCGCGATCCCGGCGAGCTGGAGGTGCTGGCCCAGCGCATCCAGGAAGCCATGCAGGTGCCGGTGACCGCCGGCGGGCACCGCCTCGCGGTGAGGCTGAGCATCGGCGCCGCCCTGTATCCGCGTCACGGGGACGATATCGACACGCTCCTGCATGCCGCCGATTCGGCCCTGCACGCGGTGCGCCGCAACGGCGGCGGTTACCGCTTGTACAGCGGTGAAAAGGGTTCATCGCCCACGGCGGGGCGGCCCCGCCGCGCCGACCTGGAACGGGCACTGGAGGAACAGGAGTTCGTGCTGTTTTTCCAGCCCAAGGTGGACGCCTTCACTGCCCAGGTGGTGGGGGCCGAGGCCCTGCTGCGCTGGCAGCATCCGGAGCGCGGCCTGGTGTCGCCCGCCGAGTTCGTTCCGGTGCTGGAGGAGACCGGTCTCATCGTGCCGGTGGGAGAGTGGGTCCTGCGCGAGGCCTGCCGTCTCAACCGGCAATGGATGGACGAAGGGCTGGAGATCGTGCCGGTGGCGGTCAACGTGGCCAGCCAGCAGTTCCGCACCCCGGGCTTCGTGGAGTCCGTGCGCCTGGCGCTCAAGGCGACCAGGCTCCCCGCGCGCTACCTGGAGGTGGAGATGACCGAGAGCTGCCTGATGGAAGACGTGGACAGCAACATCACCACCCTGCAGGCCCTGTCCGACATGGGGCTGTCCATCGCCATCGACGATTTCGGCACAGGCTACTCCAGCCTCAGCTACCTGCAGCGGTTCCCCATCGACACCATCAAGATCGACCGCTCCTTCGTCACCAACGTCCACGACCGCACCGACAACGACAACGCCGCCATCGTCACCGCCATCATGGCCCTGTCCCACAGCCTGCGCCTGAAGGTGGTGGCCGAAGGCGTGGAGGCGCCGCAGGAGCTGTCCTTCCTCTACGGCATGGGTTGCCGCATCATCCAGGGATTCCTGTTCAGCCGTCCCCTGGGCCAGTACGAGTTTGCCGAGCTGCTGCACGACGCCGCCCGCCTCCAGCACACCCTGGAGCAGGTTCGTGCCAGCCTGGGTGCACGCTGAGGCCGGTGCCATGGCTCCACGGGATCCCCCGGCCGCCCGCCGCGACCAGCGCCGCTTTCCCCGCCTGCGCCTGAACCTGCAGGTGGCGGTGAGCCATCCCGGCTTCGGGCGCAGGGTATTGTCCACCCGGGACATCTCCGACGGCGGCATTTTCCTCGCCTGCGATGCCATGAACTTTCCGCCGGTGGGCGCGGTGGTCCAGGTCCAGGTGCAGGGCATGGCCGAGGCCGCGCCCGTGCGGCGCATGGCCGTGGTGCGCTTCGAAGACGACGGCGTGGCGCTCAGGTTCGTCGACGAAGACTCCGGATGACAGGGGAGGAGGAAATCCCCCGCCCGGGCGTCCTGATTCGTGACGCATTTCACATTTTCAGAGCCGGATATTAGGGTTTTCCCTAATACGCCTTAGGGATCTCCCCTATACGGATTGGGGATCTCCCCAATTTACACCCGCGCCGGCCCCCGGCAGGATGGGGAGGCAGAGACATCCCGAGGACCAGCCAGGGAGGCCCCGCCATGGAATCCCCACCCCCGGCCGACACCAGCCGCATCACCGTAAGCGGCGCAGGCGAGCGCCACGACGTGCTGTGGCTGGAAGGGCGCGAGCACTTCTCGGAGCCGCTGGAGATGGCGGTGGAAGTGGTGGCCACGCGGGGCTGGGTGGACGCGGTGCTGGGCACGCAGGCGGTGCTGCGGCTTGAAGGCCCCGACGGCCACGCGCGGGTGGCGGGAGGCCTGGTGGTGGGATTCCGGGAGAAGGGCGAGCGGCCCGGGGGCCGGGTGCGGGTGCGGCTGTGGCTGGCAGGCG
>JALUTW010000491.1 GCA_027021685.1 Chromatiales bacterium
ACCATCCGCCACGGCGACACCCTGTACTCCATCGCCTTCCAGTACGGTTTCGACTACCGCGAGCTGGCGCGCTGGAACGGCATCCGCCCGCCCTACCGCATTTACCCCGGCCAGCGCCTCCGCCTGCGACCGCCGCCCGCATCCCCGGCCCGCAAGCCTCCCGCCCGCGCCGCGGCCCGGGCCAAGCCCCCGCCGGTGCGGCCCCCGGCCGCGGCGGACAGTGGTCCCATCCGCTGGCAGTGGCCGGCGCAGGGACCGCTGGGGGCAACCTTCTCCAGGCGCGGCTCGGGGCGCAAGGGCATTGATATCCTGGGCAAACCGGGCCAGCCGGTGTATGCCGCCGCGGCCGGCACCGTGGTGTACGCCGGCAGTGGACTTCGCGGATACGGTAAGCTTATTATTCTCAAGCACAACGACACCTTCTTCAGTGCCTATGCACACAACCGGCGCATACACGTCAAGGAAGCGCAAAAGGTCAAGAAGGGACAACGCATTGCCGATATGGGCAGTACGGGGGCGGAGCGGGCCAAGCTCCACTTCGAGATTCGCAGGAACGGCAACCCCGTCAATCCATTGAAGTACCTTCCGAGGCGAAACAGGGGCAGGTAAGGAGCGATGGCGGAACGGCAGGACACGGGAGACAGCCTCCCGGGCTTGGAGGACATGGACGAGGCGGCGCCCATCGAGGACCTGGAGGCCCTGGGCGAGGAGGCAGAGGTCGAAGACGAAGTGGCCGAGGCGGAGGGGCACTATGCCCCGGGCGAGATCCCGGACGGGCAGATGGATGCCACCCGCCTGTACCTGTCGGAGATCGGCTTCTCGCCGTTGCTGACCGCCGAGGAGGAGGTGCACTACGCGCGCCTGGCCCAGAAGGGTGACGAGGACGCGCGCAAGAAGATGATCGAGTGCAATCTCCGCCTGGTGGTGAAGATCGCCCGGCGCTACCTCAACCGCGGCCTGGCCCTGCTGGACCTCATCGAGGAGGGCAACCTGGGCCTCATCCGGGCGGTGGAGAAGTTCGACCCGGAGCGGGGCTTCCGCTTCTCCACCTATGCCACCTGGTGGATCCGCCAGACCATCGAGCGGGCCATCATGAACCAGACCCGCACCATCCGCCTCCCCATCCAC
>JALUTW010000492.1 GCA_027021685.1 Chromatiales bacterium
CCGGCCCCATGTCCCGCCCGTTCATGCCCTTGCGTCCTCCGCGCCTTTGCGTTGAAGGGTTTCGTTCAGATCTCGAACTTGCCCTTGAGCTTCCTGGGCACCGCCACGTTCTTGAGCCGCACGTAGCGCGGCAGGCCGTTGCGGTACGGCGGGTAGTCCTCGCCCTTGATGAGTGGCAGCAGGTAGTTGCGGCAGGCCTTGGTGATGCCGAAGCCGTCCCTGGTGATGAAGTTGGCCGGCATCATCTTCTCCACGTTGGCCACCTTGGACAGCGGGGCCTTGCCCACCTCCCACTTGTAGGGGTTGTTGGACTTGCGCACGATGGTGGGCATGATGGCGTTCTCGCCCTTGAGCGCGAACTGCACCGCCGCCCGGCCCATGGCGTAGGCCTGGTCCACGTCGGTCTTGGAGGCGATGTGGCGCGCCGCCCGCTGCAGGTAGTCCGCCACGCCCCAGTGGTACTTGAGCCCCAGCCCGTCCTTGATGATGTTGGCCACCACCGGCGCCACACCGCCGAGCTGGGCGTGGCCGAAGGCGTCCCTGAGGCCCTGGTCGGAGAGGAACTTGCCGTCCGGGCCCTTGACCCCCTCGGACACCACCACCGAGCAGTAGCCGTACTTCCTGACCTTGTTCTCCACCGCCTTGAGGAACTTGTCGCGGTCGAAGGTGACCTCCGGGAACAGGATCACGATGGGCAGGTCGATGTCGTCGTCGGAGGCCAGGCCGCCGGCGGCGGCGATCCAGCCGGCATGGCGGCCCATCACCTCCAGCACGAAGACCTTGGTCGAGGTCTTGGCCATGGAGGCCACATCGAAGCTGGCCTCGCGCACCGAGACCGCGATGTACTTGGCCACCGAGCCGAAGCCGGGGCAGTTGTCGGTGATGGGCAGGTCGTTGTCCACGGTCTTGGGCACGTGGATGGCCTGGATGGGATAGCCCATGGCCTTGGACAGCTGCGAGACCTTGTAGCAGGTGTCGGCGGAGTCGCCGCCGCCGTTGTAGAAGAAGTAGCCGATGTTGTGGGCCTCGAACACCTCGATGAGGCGCTCGTACTCGCGGCGGTTTTCCTCCAGGCTCTTGAGCTTGTAACGGCAGGAGCCGAAGGCCCCGGCCGGGGTGTGGCGCAGGGCGCGGATGGCGGCAGCCGATTCCTTGCTGGTATCGATGAGGTCCTCGGTCAGGGCACCGATGATGCCGTTGCGGCCGGCGTAGACCTTGCCGATCTTGTTCTTGTGCTTGCGCGCCGTCTCGATGACGCCGCAGGCGCTGGCGTTGATCACCGCGGTGACGCCGCCGGACTGGGCGTAGAAGGCGTTCTTGGGCGCGGACTTGGCGGTTTTCTTCTTGGCTGCCATGAATGACCTCCCTGGGGAACGTTGCTTGGATTTGTTCTCGGAAAGCGGCCGCGGTTCAGCCGGAGGACTGTTCCTCCTGCTGCATGCGGCGGTCGCGTTCGTGATCGGCCTGCACGCGCAGCAGCGTGGTGACGCACTCGACGATGTCGTGGTAGCGGGGAATGCCGGTGCCGTACTGCTCGCGCACGCTGTAGAAGAACTGGCAATGGTACTCCCCGGCCCCGGTCTTGGTGATGATGAAGTGGCAGTCGCCTTCCTGCCAGTAGAGGCCGGGGCACTCGGTGAGCTCGCGGTCCTCGGGGGTCAGCCGCAGCTCGGTGGTGACCTCCTCCACCGGGACCTCGCGCTTGTAGCGCTCGTTGACGGTGTCCTGCACCGCCTTGATCTCTTCCTTGCCGAACGGGGGAATCGTGCTCATGGTCGCGGCCGTCGGGGCTTGCTCACGGGAGCCGTAGCATACTCCATCACCGGAGGGAATGCATGAGCCCGCCGGTTCAGCCGCCGGCGCGTGCGGCCAGGGCCTGTTCCAGGCGCGCCACCCGCACCGCCAGGCGCTCGGTGTCGGCGCGCAGCCGGTCCACCGCGTCGAGAAAGCCTTCCACTTCGTCGGATGCCGGGGCGAGCCCGCTCTCGGCCTGCAGGTAGCGGCCCAGGTCAGCCACCAGGGTGGCGCCCGCCTCCGCGGCCCAGGCGGCCAGCCCGGACAGGGCGCGGCCGGCGTGGTGGGCGGCGGCGTCGCCCAGGACTCGGCTCAGGGCCTCCTCCCAGTCGGGGCGCAGGCGGGCGAGCAGGTGCTGGAAGTCCCGGGCCAGGGCGGTGTCGCCGCTGAAGTGGACGCCGGTGGCCCCGCCCGCCCGGGGCGTGCGGGCCAGCTCCAGCAGGGCGAAGGGCGTGCCCCGGATCACCGCCTCCGGCTCGGGACCGCCGTGGCGCTGGACCAGGATGGCCTCGCCGGTGACGCGCAGCGTGAGGCCCAGGCCCACCCCGTCCAGTTCCAGCCGCAGCACGCGGCCGGCCAGCGGCGCCAGGTGGTCGCGGGCCGCCGGGTCCAGGCGCAGGGCGGCGTCCAGGGCCGCCTCCACCGCCGCGGCCACCGCCGCCCCCATCTCGGCGAAACTGGTGGTCCCGGCGCGACCGGTTTCCGCCGCCGTCCCGCTCATGTTCCATGCCCCGGCAGCTGGAGGTGTTCCAGCTCCGGTTCGTCCACCACCCGGGTCCCGGCCAGGCGGTCGTGCAGGGCCCGGCCCTCGCGGTCGGCCAGCGCCCACAGGAACCCGGCGTACAGCGGCAGGGCCGAGAGCACGTAGCCGGCGGCCCGCAGTGCGGCCTGGCGCCAGGCGGGCGGCCCGCCGCTCTTGGCGTCCACCACCTTCAGGCCCAGCAGGAACTTGCCCGGGGTGGCGCCGAGCCGGGCCCAGCAGGCGGTGATCACGGCCAGGGGCAGCACCACGGTGAGCAGCAGGTCCAGCGGGCCATGCAGGCCGGCGGCGGCCAGGGCGCCGGACGGCCGCGGCCGGCCCAGGTAGCCGGGGCCGTAGAGCAGGACCAGCAGCGGCAGGGAGACGGCGGTGAACAGGCCGGCGTCGGCGGCCAGGGCCAGGGCCCGGCGCGCGAACCGCGACAGGCGGGCCGCGGGGGTCAGGCCTTCCATCCGCGGTGCACGGCGACGATGCCGCCGGTGAGGTTGTGCCAGTCGCAGCGCACCAGGCCGGCGTCCTCCATCATGCCGCGCAGGGTGGCCTGGTCCGGGTGCACGCGGATGGATTCGGCCAGGTAGCGGTAGCTGTCGGCGTCGCCCGCCACCAGCCGGCCCAGGCGCGGCAGGACCTGGAACGAGTAGGCATCGTACAGGCGCGCCAGCCCCGGGTGCACCGGGTGGGAGAACTCCAGCACCAGGGCCAGGCCGCCGGGACGCAGCACGCGGTGCATCTCGGCCAGCGCCCGTTCCTTGCGGGTCACGTTGCGCAGGCCGAAACCCATGGTCACCCGATCGAAGCTGGCGTCCGCGAACGGCAGGGCCTCGGCGTCGGCCTGCACCCAGGCGACGTTGGCCACGAGGCCGCGGTCCACCAGCCGCCGCCGGCCCACGTCCATCATGGCGGCATTGATGTCCGACAGCACCACCCGCCCTTCCGGGCCCACCCGCGGCGCCATGAGCGCGGCGAGGTCGCCGGTGCCGCCGGCCAGGTCCAGCACCTGCTGTCCCGGGCGCAGGTCGGCCACCTCCACCGCGAAGCGCTTCCACAGCCGGTGGACCCCCAGCGACATGAGGTCGTTCATGAGGTCGTACTTGTCCGCCACCGAGCGGAAGACCTCGCCCACCCGGCGGACCTTCTCCTCCACCGGGATCTCGCGGAAGCCGAAGTGGGTGGTGCGCTCGTCCACGGGCCGGCTCACTGCTCCGCCGGGGCCTTGCGCTCGTAGCCGGCCTCCTTGCAGCGCTCCAGGTAACGCTGCCACATCTCGTCGTAGTTCCGGCCGTAGCGGTACAGCGTCTCCCAGGAGTAGATCCCGGTGTGGTGGTTGTCGTCGAAGAAGATCTGGATGGCGTAGTTGCCCACCTGCTCGATGCGCTCGATGTTCACGTCCTCCTTGCCCAGCTGCAGGACCTCCTGGCCCGGGCCGTGGCCCTGGACCTCGGCCGAGGGCGAATACACGCGCAGGAACTCGCACGGCAGCTCGAAGCGGCTGCCGTCGTCGAAGGTGATCTCCAGGATGCGCGACTTCTGGTGCAGCTTGATCTCGGTGGGGATGTGCTCGGACATGGTTGGGTCACCTCTGAATGCCTTCTCCGGCTCTCGCTCGATGATTCGATGTTACGCTGGGTGGTGGCTGCCGGG
>JALUTW010000493.1 GCA_027021685.1 Chromatiales bacterium
CTGCTCAGGTCCTCGTCCCCGGCCAGGCCCTCGAGCTGGCGGTTGACGTAGTCGGCGTCGATGATCACGGTCTCGCCGCTGCGGTCGGCGGCGGTGAAGGAGATCTCCTCCAGCAGCCGTTCCATCACCGTGTGCAGGCGGCGGGCGCCGATGTTCTCGGTGCGCTCGTTCACCTGCCAGGCCACCTCGGCGATGCGGCGGATGCCGTCGGCGGTGAACTCCAGGTGCACGTCCTCCGTCTCCAGCAGGGCGCGGTACTGTTCGGTGAGCGAGGCGTCGGGCTCGGTGAGGATGCGCACGAAGTCCTCCACCGACAGCGCGCGCAGCTCCACCCGGATGGGGAACCGGCCCTGCAGCTCCGGGATGAGGTCCGAGGGCTTGGCCAGGTGGAAGGCGCCGGAGCCGATGAACAGGATGTGGTCGGTCTTGACCATGCCGTACTTGGTGGTGACGGTGCAGCCCTCCACCAGCGGCAGCAGGTCGCGCTGCACGCCCTCGCGCGAGACGTCGGGGCCGCTGGTCTCGCCCCGCTTGGCGATCTTGTCCATCTCGTCCAGGAACACGATGCCGTTCTGCTCCACGTTTTCCACCGCGCGGGCCTTGATCTCCTCCTCGTTGACCAGGCGCGCGGCCTCCTCCTCGGTGAGCAGGCGCAGGGCCTCGCGCACCGGCAGCCGGCGCGTGGTCTTGCGCGCGCCGCCCAGGTTCTGGAACAGGCTCTGGAGCTGGCTGCTCATCTCCTCCATCCCCGGCGGGGCCATGATCTCCACGCCCAGCGCCGGCGCCGACAGCTCCACCTCGATCTCCTTGTCGTCCAGTTCGCCCTCCCGCAGCTTCTTGCGGAACTTCTGCCGGGTGGCCGAGTCGTCGGCCGACTCCATCTCGCCGCCGGTGCCGAAGGTGAAGGTGCGCGCCCGCGGCAGCAGGATGTCGAGGATCCGTTCCTCGGCCGCGTCGCGGGCCCGGTGGCGCACCTTGGCCATGGCCGCCTCGCGCGTCATCTTGATGGAGATGTCCACCAGGTCGCGGATGATGGACTCCACGTCGCGGCCCACGTAGCCCACCTCGGTGAACTTGGTCGCCTCCACCTTGATGAAGGGGGCGTCGGCCAGCTTGGCCAGCCGGCGGGCGATCTCGGTCTTGCCCACCCCGGTGGGGCCGATCATGAGGATGTTCTTGGGCGTGATCTCGTTGCGCAGCTCGGGCGCCACACAGGCCCGGCGCCAGCGGTTGCGCAGGGCAATGGCC
>JALUTW010000494.1 GCA_027021685.1 Chromatiales bacterium
CCGAGCGGGTGGCCCGGCTCGAGGAGGCCCTCTCCGCCCACGTGGGGTCCGAAGTCAAGGTGCAGATCGAGACCGGGGACGGGGAAACGGCAACGGAGGAATCGCCGGCGGCGCGGGAGGCGCGGGAGGCGGCCGAGCGCCAGGCCCGGGCGGAGGCGGCCATCGCCGAGGACGCCAACGTGCGCGTCCTGCTGGAGACCTTCGACGGACAGGTGCGCCCGGGCAGCGTGCGGCCCCTGGACTGATGGCAACCCTGGAGGAGACATGAAAGGACCACTGGGACAACTCATGAAACAGGCCCAGCAGATGCAGGCCAACATGCAGAAGGCGCAGGAGGAGCTGGCGACCATGGAGGTCACCGGCCAGGCCGGCGGCGGTCTGGTGAGCGTGGTCATGACCGGCCGCCACGACGTCAAGCGCGTGAGCATCGACGACAGCCTGCTGGGCGACGACAAGGAAATGCTGGAGGACCTGGTGGCGGCGGCGGTCAATGACGCCGTGCGCCAGGTGGAGCGGGTCACCCAGGAGAAGTTTGCCGATCTGGGCGCGGGCCTGGGCCTGCCGCCCGGTTTCAAGCTGCCGTTCTAGTCCGTTTCGTGGCCGTCAGCCCGCTCATCGGCCAGCTCATGGAGGCCCTGCGCTGCCTGCCCGGGGTGGGGCCCAAGTCGGCCCAGCGCATGGCCTATCACCTGCTGGAACGTGACCGGGCCGGGGCCCGGCGCCTGGCGGAGTCCCTGCTGGCGGCGGCGGAGAAGGTGGGCCATTGCGCCCGCTGCCGCACCCTCACCGAGAAGGAGCTGTGCGATCTCTGCGCCCACCCGGGCCGGGACGATACCCTTCTGTGCGTGGTGGAGACGCCGGCCGACGTGGAGGCGGTGGAGCAGGCCACGGGCTACCGCGGCCGGTACTTCGTGCTCATGGGGCACCTGTCGCCGCTGGACGGTATCGGCCCGGAGGAGATCGGGCTCCACCGGCTGGAGGCACTGCTGGCCGAGGGCCGCGTGGAGGAGGTCATCCTGGCCACCAATCCCACCGTGGAGGGCGAGGCCACCGCCCATTACATCGCCGAGCTGGTCACCGCGCGCGGCATCCGCGCCACCCGCATCGCCCATGGCGTGCCCATGGGTGGCGAGCTGGAGTTCGTCGACGGTTCCACCCTGCAGCACGCCTTCAGCGGCCGCCGCGAGATGGGCTGAAGCCGGAGGCGGGGCCGGAAGCCGGTGCCCGGCACCCGGTTGCTCGGTCCCCCTTCTGTCCTCACGAGCCGGCCTGGCTGCCGCCGGCCTGCCGGTGTGACATGGCCAGGGCGGCCTGCCCGGCCAGGGCCTTGAAGTACTTGTAGGCCTGCTCGTCGAGCTCGCAGGCGCTGGTGTGGCGGTCGGCGTAGAACAGTCCCACGGGCCGGCCGTCCACGTGTACCGACATGACGAAGAAGCTGTTGGTGCCCAGCAGCCGCCGGATCTCGGGGCTCACGAGGGGCCAGATCCTGGCCCGGTTGTCGTCGCGCAGCCACAGGGCCTGCTGGCGTTCCAGCAGGCGGGTGAACAGGTGGGGCTGGTCGAGCCGGACCTCGAAACGGTTGAAGATGGGCTCGTTGTCGGCCCCCCGGGCCGCCTCGCCCACCAGCATGCGTCGCTCGTGGTCGATACGGGCGAAGACCACGCGGTTGAGCCCGGCGCCGTCGTGCATGCCCTGGACCGCCAGCTCCACGGCCTCGTGCAGGGGCATGCCGCTGCCGGCGCGGGCGGCGAGCTGCTGGTAGACGGCCTTGAGGACGGGGAGCTGGGGCATGAGGCAGAGCCCCACCGGGGCGGCAGGCTCCCCGGGTTCCCTGGCCGACCCGCTCCCGGCCGCGCGCGCGGGCCGGGCCGCTTCCAGCGGCGGCCAGAGCAGGCGCACCGCCGCCGGGATCGCATCGTAGACGGCAGACTCCCGGGCCACCTGGGCCGCGAGGGTGTGGGCCCGGGCGATCACGGCGTCCTCCGCTTCTCCCAGCCACTTGGCCGCGGCCTGTTCGATCTCCCGGGCCTTGGTGCAGAACCAGTCGTACTGCCCCACGCGCACCAGCTCCACCGCCAGCATGATGCCGTAGGCCCGCGGCAGGTGGGCGTTTTCCGGCAGCAGGGCATCGTGGACCAGTTGCGGCAGCCGCCAGCGCCGGGCCAGGTGGCGGGAGAGTTCGTCGATGGTGAAACCCAGCACCACGTACTGGGCCTCGGCCGTGGCCACCTTCTCCTCGTTGCGCAGGGTGTAGATCTCCTCCAGCTTCTCCGGCGCGTAGAGGGACAGGACCATCTCGCCGATGAAGTGGAGCAGGCTGGCGGCATAGACCTCGTCGGGAGTCATGTCCCGGCGCCGGCGGGCCCAGTCGTCGGCCTGGCGTGCGGCATGGTAGGCCCGCGCGAAGGTGGCCATGAGCTGGCTCCGGGGCTTGCCTTCCAGCACCTGGCCGATGGCCGGGAGCTGGCGCGGGAGTGCCCGCACCCGCTCCGTGCCCAGCAGCATGAGGGCCTGCTGGACCGTGCCCACCTCGCTGGAGAGGCGGCCGCGCCGGGCACCGTTGGCCATGCGCAGGAGCTGGACGGTGAGTCCCGGGTCCTGCTCGGCCACCTCGGCGATGCGGGCCACCGGCACCTGTTCGTCGCGGCACAGGTGCTCCAGCGCGGCCACGGTCCGGTCCAGCACCGGGATGGGCCGGTTGCCCAGCCGGGCCGCCCACTGTTCCACCTGATTCGCCATGACGTTGTGCTCGCGCCTTGCCGCCCGCGGGACCGCAGTACCTTATATCGGGCTGCAGGCCACCCCCTTTAACCGGCGGGTGCCGGTGCCGCTCCGCCCTCAAGTTTCCGGTGTCCCGGGTCGATATGCCGGAAGGCGTCCCGCGGGTGGACGGGCGCCGGTACAGGGAAAGCGTGCATCCATGAAATTCATCATCGGCGTACTGGTGGTCCTCGGCAGCGTGTTCGGGGGGTATGTCCTGTCCCACGGCAACCTGGCTGCCCTGTTTCAGCCCTTCGAGCTCCTGATCATTGCCGGCGGCGCCCTGGGCGCCTTCATCATCGCCAATCCGGGCAAGGTCATCACCACCGTGTTCAAGGGCGTGCCGGCCCTGCTCAAGGGCGCGAAGTACAAGAAGAAGGACTACATGGAACTGCTGGGGCTGATGTATGCCCTGTTTGCCAAGGCCCGCAAGGAGGGGCTCATGGCCCTGGAGGGGGACATCGAGGAGCCCGAGCAGAGCGAGATCTTCCAGCGCTATCCCAAGCTGCTGAAGAACCACCACCTGATCCACTTCATCTGCGACTACCTGCGCCTCATGGTGGGTGGCAACATGAACGCCTTCGAGCTGGAGTCGCTCATGGACCTGGAGCTGGAAACCCACCACCACGAGGCGGAGAAGCCTTCCAGCGCGGTCCAGACCGTGGCCGACGGCCTCCCCGGCTTCGGTATCGTGGCCGCGGTGATGGGCGTGGTCATCACCATGGGCTACATCAGCGAACCGCCGGAGGTGCTGGGCGCGCACATCGCCGCCGCCCTGGTGGGCACGTTCCTTGGCATCCTGCTGGCCTACGGCTTCGCCTCGCCCATGGCCTCGGCCATGGCCACCCAGGCGGCGGAGGAGAGCAAGATGCTGGAGTGCGCCAAGGTCTGCATCCTGGCCACGCTCAACGGCTACACGCCGCAGGTGGCGGTGGAGTTCGGGCGCAAGGTCCTGTTTTCACACGTGCGGCCGGACTTCCTCGAGCTGGAGGAGTTCGTCAAGCAGAACAAGTAGGCCCGAGCGCCTGAGGACGGCCCATGGCCGACGACAAGAAACAGCCCATCGTCGTCAAGAAGGTCCGCAAGGGCGGGCACGGCCACCATGGCGGGGCCTGGAAGGTGGCCTATGCCGACTTCGTCACCGCCATGATGGCGTTTTTCCTGCTCCTGTGGCTGCTGGGGTCCACCTCGGGCGAGCAGCGCCATGCCATTTCCGACTGGTTCAAGAACCCCTCGGCCATCAAGGGGCCGGGCGGCGCCAGCACCTCCATGATCAAGCTGGGCGGGGCCATGAACTTCGTCAAGGGCTCCAACAGCCAGCGGGCCCGCGACGAGCAGAAGGACTACAAGATCAAGTACGTGGCGGAGGAGAAGCGCCGGCTGGATCAGCTCCTTGAGGATCTCAAGGAGGCCATCGACAAGAGCCAGGCGCTCAAGCCGTTCAAGGACCAGCTCCTGCTGGACATCACCCCGGAAGGGCTGCGGATCCAGATCGTGGACAAGGAGAACCGGCCCATGTTCGACCTGGGCAGCGACGAGCTCAAGCCGTACACGCGGGGCATCCTGCACGAGATCGCCCGCACCATCAACAGCGTGCCCAACCGCATCAGCATTACCGGCCACACCGACGCCACCCCCTACAGCGCGAACCGGCGGGACTACAGCAACTGGGAGCTGTCCACCGATCGGGCCAACGCGGCCCGGCGCGAACTCATCAAGGGCGGCATGCGGCCGGACAAGATCGGCCGGGTGGTGGGGCTGGGCTCGTCGGTGCTGTTCGACAAGACCGACCCGTACAACCCCATCAACCGCCGCATCAGCATCATCGTGCTCAACCGGGCCACGGAAAAGGACATCGGCCTGCCGGATCGCGAGTGGGAGACCGACGCCGCCACCGCCCGGGCCGAGCCCGTTCACTGACGCCGCGCGCGTTCCTCCTCCATGGCATGCAGCAGCCGCCGGTAGCTGGCGTAGCGGCCGGAGTCGATGGCGCCGGCCTCCACGGCGGCCCGCACCGCGCAGTCGGGCTCTTCCAAGTGGCGGCAGTCCCGGAAACGGCAGCGGCCCAGGCAGGGGTGGAACTCGCGGAATCCCCGCGCCAGCTCCGCCGGCTCCACCGGCCACAGGTGAAAGTCGCGCACCCCCGGGGAATCGATGATGGCGCCGCCACCCGGCAGGTGGTACAGCCGGGCCGCCGTGGTGGTGTGGCGTCCCAGGCCCGAGGCCGCCGACAGTGCACCCGTGCGCAGCTCCGCCTCGGGCACCAGGGCCTTGACCAGCGAGGACTTGCCCACCCCGGACTGGCCCACGAAGATGGCGGTGTCCTCCTTCAACAGTGCGCGGAGCGCGTCCAGCCCGTCTTCGGTGCGGGTGCTGGCCCAGACCACGGGATACCCCAGGCGCTCGTAGACCGCGAGCCCGGCCTCCATGTCCGCCCGGGCCGCGGCATCCAGCAGGTCGCTCTTGTTGCAGACGATGGCCGCGGGCAGCTCCAGCAGTTCCGCCGCCACCAGGTAGCGGTCCAGCAGGCCCCGTTCCGGCGGCGGGGCCGGCGCCACCACCGCCAGCAGGCGGTCGATGTTGGCCGCCAGGGGCTTGAGGCGGCCGCGGGCAGCGGGGCGCACCAGCGCGCTGCGGCGGGGTTTCACTTCCACCACCCGGCCCTGATCGCCGTGCTCGGGCAGCCACATCACCCGGTCGCCGCAGACCACCGGTCCCTGCCGTCGCGGCACGCGGCAGCGCCACAGGCGGCCGCCAGTGTCCTCCACCAGGGCGGTGTGGCCGAAGGCACCCACCACCAGTCCGGCCCGCGGTGTACCGGCACCGGTCATGCGGCGGGTCTGCCGTCGCGGGTTGCACTCATTCGCCGAGCAGGGCCGAGACGCGGGCGGCGCAGATGAAGTCGTTGAGCCAGAGTCCGCCCACGGCATGGGTGCTGAACCGGACCCGGCAGCGGTTGTAGTGGACCGACAGGTCGGGATGGTGGTCTTCCCGATGGGCGATCCAGGCCACCGCGTTGACGAAGGCCATGGTTTCGTAATAGTTGGCGAAGCGGAACTCGCGTTCCATGGCCCGGCCGTCGTCGGTGAGGGTCCAGCCCGGAACCTGGGCCAGCAGGGCCTGGACCTCGTCGGCGGCCAGGGGGGTGGTGCCCTTTGCGGGCGGGCGGCAGTGTTGGTCCAGTAGTGCGGTCATGGCGATTCTCCCCTCGGTTGGGTCAGGCCCGTCGGGCCTGCAGATGTTCGATGCGGATGCCCGCCGGCGGATGGGAGTCGTGCCAGGCCGAGTACAACGGGTCCGGGGTCAGGGTGGTCGCGTTGTCCCGGTACAGCTTGACCAGGGCCCGGACCAGGGGCGCCGGGCCGGTGAGCGCGGCGGCGAACTCGTCGGCCTCGAACTCGTGGCGGCGCGAGAGCCAGCTCGCCAGCGGGCGCACGAAGGTCAGGGCCACGGGGGCCAGCAGCATGAACAGGGCCAGCGCCCCGGCGGCGGAGACCTCGCTCAGGCCCAGGGCCTGGAACACGGCGGGCGCGTGCAGCAACTGGTCCAGCAGCCACAGTCCAGTCAACCCGGACAGGGCGGAGACGGCGAGGTGCTTGTGCACGTGGCGCCGGCGGAAGTGGCCCAGCTCGTGGGCCAGAACGGCTTCGATCTCCTCCGGCGCCAGGGCCCCGAGCAGGGTATCGAAGAAGACGATGCGCTTGCTGCGCCCCAGGCCGGTGAAATAGGCGTTGCCGTGGGCCGAGCGCCGCGAGCCGTCCATGACGAACACCCCCTTGCTGTGGAAACCCGTCCGTTCCAGCAGCCGTTCCACCCGGCGGGCGAGTTCCGGGTCGGGCAATGGCCGGAAGGTGTTGAACAGGGGCGCGATGAGCGTGGGATACAGCCAGGTCATGAGCAGGGCGAAGCCCAGCCACGCACCCCAGGCCCACAGCCACCATGCCCCGCCGCCCTCCATGAGCCACAGGAACAGGGCCAGCAACGGGGCACCGATGATCATGCCCAGCAGGGCCTGTTTCAGCAGGTCGGTCACGAACGTGGCCGGTGTCGTGCGGTTGAAGCCGAAGCGTGCCTCGATGACGAAGGTGCGGTGGATGGCGAAGGGCAGGTCCAGCAGGGCGTTGATGAACATCAGGCTGAGCAGGGCGGCGGTGCCGGCGGCCACCGGGCCGGGGAGAGTGGTGGACCAGAACCGCAGCAGGTGGTCGAGGCCGCCGCCGGCTGTCCACCCCAGCAGGATGAGCATGTGCCAGACCATGGCCGCCATGCCGGCCCGGGTCCGGTCCACGGTGTAGTCGGCGGCACGCCGGTGATCCTCCAGCCGGATCCGGCCGCTGAAGGCCTCCGGCACACGGTCGCGATGGCGGCGCACGTGGCGGATCTGGCGTGCAGCCAGCCACAGCCGCAGCCCGGTCGCGGCTGCCACGGCGGCAACGAAGGTCCAGAGGATGAGCCGGGTGTCCAGCATGTCCGCTCGGAGTATTCGGGCAGGCCAGATTAGCCTCTGGTAGAATCCTGGGCAAGTTCACCCGGTTGCGGCAGGGACATTGGGGGCAGTGGCACAGGATCCCAACAACCTCATCTGGATCGACCTGGAGATGACGGGTCTGGATCCCTTCAACGATCGGATCATCGAGATCGCCACGGTGGTCACCGACGCCCGCCTGGAGATCATTGCCGAGGGCCCGGTGCTGGCCATCCACCAGCCGGATGAGGTACTGGCGGCCATGGACGAATGGAACACGCGCCAGCACGGGGCCTCCGGGCTCACCGAGCGGGTGCGTGCCAGCACCGTGGACGAGGCCGAGGCGGAGCGCCAGACCCTCGCCTTCCTGCGCCAGTACGTCCCGGCCAATGCCTCCCCCATGTGCGGCAACAGCATCTGCCAGGACCGGCGGTTCCTGGCCCGGCTGATGCCGGAGCTGGAGGCCTATTTCCACTACCGCAATCTGGATGTCAGTACCCTCAAGGAACTGGCGCGGCGCTGGGCCCCGCGTGTCTACAACGGGTTCCAGAAGTCGTCCACGCATCTGGCCCTGGACGACATCCGCGACTCCATCGAGGAACTGCGCTACTACCGCGAGCATTTCATCCGCCTGCCCGGCGACACCTGAGTTCCGGCGGCAGTCAAAATCCCGACGTCCCCTTCCGTGCGGCCGCGCTAAGCGCCTGTTTGTACGGGCCAAAGCCCCGGCACCAGCCGTGGCATGGTCCTTGCACTCCCGTTCCACGAACCGAAGAACATGGAGTGCGGAGGCGATGGCCGACGAGGACCTCGAACTGGCGGAGGGTGGCAAGGGCGGCAAGGGCGGTGGGCGCGGCAAGCTCATCGCCATCATCGTGCTGTCGGTCCTGCTGGCGGTGGGACTGTCGGTGGGGGCGACACTGTATTTCACCGGAGCCCTGGGCCAGGGCAGGGCCGGGGATGAGTCCCCTGCAAAGGAGCAGGAAGAGGCGGCCGGGCCGGAGAAGGCCCCGGCCCGCTATCTGGAGCTGGACCCGGAGTTCATCGTCAACTTCGAGGACCAGAGCCGGGTCTCGTACCTGCAGGTGGAGCTGGAGGTGATGGCCCGCAGCCAGGAACCGCTGGACGTGCTCACCAGGCACATGCCGCGGGTCCGCAATGACATCCTGTTGTTGCTGTCCAGCCAGCGGTTCGAGTCCATCAGCACCACGGCAGGCAAGGAGGCGCTGCGCCGGAAGATCCTGGAGCACCTGCAAAAGGTGGTGAAGGAGGAGCTCGGGGAGCCCGGGATCGAGGCCGTCTATTTCACCAGCTTCATCATGCAGTAGCGGTACGCCATGGCAGTCAATGACCTTTTGTCCCAGGACGAGATCGACGCCCTCCTGCACGGGGTCGATTCCGGTGCCGTCGATACCGAGGACGATGCCGAGTTCGATGGCACCGCGCGGCCCTATGACTTCGCCAGCCAGGATCGCATCGTGCGCGGGCGCATGCCCACGCTCGAGATGGTCAACGAGCGTTTTGCCCGCCTGTTCCGGATCAGCCTGTTCAACATGCTGCGGCGCACGGCGGAGATCTCCGTCGGCGGTGTGCAGATGATGAAGTTCAGCGAGTACGTCCATTCGCTGTTCGTGCCCACCAGTCTCAACCTGGTCAAGGTGCGGCCGCTGCGCGGCACCGCCCTGTGCGTGCTCGATCCCAAGCTGGTGTTCATCATCGTGGACAACTTCTTCGGTGGCGACGGTCGTTACCACGCCAAGATCGAGGGCCGCGAGTTCACTCCCACCGAGCGCCGCGTCATCAGCCTGATCCTGGACAACGCCTTCAACAACCTGGTGGAAGCCTGGTCGCCGGTGCTCGATATCAAGTTCGAGTTCATGAACATGGAAGTGAACCCCCAGTTCGCCAACATCGTGAGCCCCACCGAGGTGGTGGTGGTCAACAGCTTTCACATCGAGCTGGAGGGCGGCGGCGGCGATTTTCATTTCACCATGCCCTATTCCATGGTGGAGCCCATCCGCGAGCTGCTGGACGCCGGCGTGCAGAGCGACCGCTCCGACGTGGACGAGCGCTGGTCCATCGCACTGCGCGAGGAGATCAAGACCGCCCCGGTGGAGCTGCGGGCGGTGCTGACCGAGATCACGATGTCGTTGCGGGACCTGATGAAACTGGATGCGGGTGACATCATTCCCATCGACCCGCCGGAGAGCGTCACCCTGCTCAGCAACGACATACCAGTGTTCCGGGGCCAGTTCGGCGTTTCGCGGGGGAACATGGCGGTAAAGATTCGTGAACCCATCCGGTCTCCCATCAAGCCGGAGACGCTACCGATGGTCCTGTCAGGAGGCAAGTCATGAGCGAGTCCGAAGACGGCGAGGTGATGGACGAGTGGGCCGAGGCCCTGGCGGAGGCCGGCCAGGACGGCGCACAGCAGGATGCGGGGGAGGAAGCGCAGTCCGCGCCCCTGGAGAACCTCGTGGACGAATCCCAGGGCGAGGGAGAGGACGTCAACCTCGACGTGATCCTGGACATCCCGGTCACCATCTCCATGGAGATCGGCCGTACCCAGATCAACATCCGCAACCTGCTGCAGTTGAACCAGGGCTCGGTGGTGGAGCTGGATCGGCTCGCCGGCGAGCCGCTGGACGTGCTGGTCAACGGCACGCTCATCGCCCACGGCGAGGTGGTGGTGGTGAACGAGAAGTTCGGCATCCGCCTGACCGATGTCATCAGCCCGGCGGAGCGGGTCAAGAAACTCAAATGAAACGGGTGTCGTATCAGTTCTGCCGTGCCCTGGTGCCGGCGGCCGCGGGCTGGCTCGTTTCGCTGCCGGTGGTCGGGGCCGGGGCGGAGCCGGCGGCCCGGCCCGGTCTGAGCGAGCCGGTGGGCGTGGGCGACTATCTGCAGACCCTGGGCGGGTTGCTGGTGGTGGTGATGCTCATCTTCGCGGTGGCGTGGTTCATGCGCCGCATGGGGGGCCTGCAGGCCGGGCCCGGCGGTGTCCTGCGCGTGCTGTCCTCCATGCCGGTGGGGCAGCGGGAGCGCATCGTGCTGGTTCAGGTAGGCACCGAGCAGGTGCTCATCGGCGTGGCACCGGGCAGCGTGCGGCTGCTCCACACCCTGGAACAGCCGGTGGAGGCTGAGGCATCCCAGGAGGCCGCCACCGGATTCGCCGAGCGCCTGGCGCGTGCCATGCGGAGGATGCCGTGATGCGCCGGGTGGTGTGGATGGCGGTGTGGGCACTGGCGTTCGTGGCCGGACCGGCCGCGGCCCAGCCGGGCCTGCCGGCGGTGTCGGTGACCCCGGGACCCGACGGCGGCCAGACCTACACCCTGAGCCTGCAGATCCTGGCCCTGATGACAGTGCTCACCCTGCTGCCCACGGCGTTGATGATGCTCACCTCGTTTACGCGCATCATCATCGTCCTGGCCATCCTGCGCCAGGCACTGGGGCTGGTGCAGACCCCGTCTACGCAGATCCTCATCGGCCTGGCCCTGTTCCTGACCCTGTTCATCATGGCGCCGGTGTTCAACCGGGTCTACGACCAGGCGGTGCAGCCCTACATGGCCGAGGAGATCGGCTTCGAGCAGGCGGTCAGGCGCGCGGGCGAGCCGCTGCGCGACTTCATGCTGGGGCAGACCCGTGAGGCCGATATCGCCATGTTCGGCCGCATCGGCGGGTATGAGCCCTTCGCCTCGGAGAAGGACATTCCCTTCTCGGTGCTGATTCCGGCCTTCGTCACCAGCGAGCTCAAGACCGCATTCCAGATCGGGTTTCTGCTGTTCATTCCGTTCCTGATCATCGACCTGGTGACGGCCAGCGTGCTCATGTCCATGGGCATGATGATGCTCTCGCCCATGATCATCTCGCTGCCGTTCAAGATCATGCTGTTCGTGCTGGTGGATGGATGGAACCTGGTGGTGGGGACCCTGGCCTCCAGTTTCTATACCTAGGGCGGCGCGGGCGGGTCCGGGCACGATGGTGCGGGGCGGTGAATGTCGTTCCGGTGATACGACCGGGGGAAGGTGAGTGATGACTCCAGAAGGTGTCCTCGGCATTTTTCAGCACATGCTCAATGTGATCCTGCTCCTGCTGCTGGTGATCCTGGTGCCGGCCCTGGTGGTGGGCCTGCTGGTGAGCATGTTCCAGGCGGCGACTCAGATCAACGAGATGACGTTGAGCTTCATTCCCAAGCTCATCGTGACGCTGTTCACCTTGATGCTGGCCGGACCCTGGATGCTGCGCCTGGTGATGGATTTCACCCGCAACCTGGTGCAGGAGATCCCGTACCTCATCGGTTGACGCATGACCATCAGCGGCGCCGAGATCACGGCCTGGGTGGGCAGCATTCTCTGGCCGCTGTTTCGCATCGGGGCCATGGTCATGGCCGCGCCGGTGTTCGGGGCGCAGGCGGTCCCGGCGCGGGTGAGGGTGGTGCTGGCGCTGGCCATCACTGCGGTCACGGTGCCCCTGCTGCCACCCATGCCGGCGGTGGAAGTGTTCAGCCCGCCGGCGGTGTTGATCGTGGTCCAGCAGGTGCTCATCGGTGCCGCCATGGGCTTTGCGGTTCAAATGGTGTTCAGTGCGGTGATCACGGGAGGACAGGTGGTGGCGATGCAGATGGCGCTGGGGTTCTCCCTCATGATTGACCCCCAGAACGGCGCCCAGACGCCGGTGCTCAGCCAGCTCTACGTCATGCTCGTGATCCTGGTCTACCTGGCGGTGGACGGGCACCTGGTGCTCATCGACGTGCTGGTGCAGAGCTTTCGGGTGCTGCCGGTGGCGCCCGAGGGACTGGCCCCGGGGGACCTGTGGCGGCTGGTGGAGTGGGGCGCCTTCATCTTTTCCGGTGCGGTGGGAATCGCCCTGCCGGCCATTGCATCGTTGCTGGTGGTCAACTTCGCCTTCGGCATCATGACCCGGGCCGCACCGCAGCTCAATATCTTCGCCGTGGGGTTTCCCCTGACCATGATGCTGGGGTTCGCGGTGATCCTGGCCACCCTCCCCGGTGTTGCGCCCCGGGCCGTGGCCATGTTCCAGGGCGTGTTCGGCCTGCTGCGGACCATGGGCCAGGCAGGGTGACGGGACATGGCCGAGGACACGGCACAGGAACGCACCGAAGAGGCCACCCCGCGAAGGCGGGAAAAGGCACGCGAGGAGGGCCAGGTCGCCCGCTCGCGGGAACTCAACACCATGGTGGTGATGCTGGCCTCGGTGGGTGCCGCGGCCCTGCTGGGCGGGCGCCTGGTCCAGGACCTGGCCCGGCTGAGCGAGCGGGCCCTGGCCGTGCCCAGGGAGGTGCTGTTCGATCCCGCGGCCATGCCGCGGATCCTGATGGAGAGCCTGGTGGATGCGGTATGGGCCTTGACGCCGTTTCTCCTGATCGTGGCCGCGGCCGGCGTGGCGGCATCGGTGATGGTGGGCGGGCTGTCGTTCACCTGGAAGGCGGTGGCCGTCAAGTGGGAGAAGCTGGATCCGGTCAAGGGCCTGAAGCGGGTATTCGGGGCCCGTGGCTTCATGGAGCTGGCCAAGGCCCTGGCCAAGTTCGCACTCATCGGGGCGCTCGGCATCCTGTTCCTGGTCACGCATACGGACCAGCTCTTCGGGCTCGGGTCGGAACCGGTGGAGCAGGCCATGGGCCATGCCCTGCACCTGGTGCTGTGGTCCATGCTGGTCATGTCGGGGGCACTGGTGATCGTGGCCCTGGTGGACGTGCCGTTCCAGCTCTGGCAGCACGGGCGGCAGCTGCGCATGACCCGGCAGGAGGTCAAGGACGAGAACAAGGAGACCGAGGGCAGCCCGGAGGTGCGCGGCCAGATCCGCCGGCTGCAGCGGGAGATGGCCGAGCGGCGCATGATGGCCGCGGTGCCGGAGGCCGACGTGGTGATCACCAACCCGGAACACTATGCGGTGGCGCTGCGCTACGACCAGGCGACCATGCGCGCGCCGGTGGTGGTGGCCAAGGGCGCGGACCTGGTGGCGCAACGCATCCGGGAAGTGGCCCGGGCCCACGACGTGGTGCTGGTTTCCGCGCCCCCGCTGGCCCGGGCGCTGTATCACAGCACCGAGCTGGAGCAGGAGATCCCGGCGGGGCTCTACGTCGCAGTGGCCCAGGTGCTGGCCTACGTGTTCCAGCTCAAGGGCCGCACCGGGCAGGCGGCCCGGGCAAGGCGCGACTTCGACGACCTGCCCATTCCGGACGACTTGCGGCGTGACGACTGAGGCTGGAGGGGATACGGATGGCTGAACCGGTGGCGGCGGTGCAAGGCTGGTCCATGGGCCGGCTGCGGGGGCTGGGGGCGCCCGTGCTGCTCATGGTCATGATGGCGATGATCGTCATCCCCATGCCACCGCTTGCGCTGGACATGCTGTTCAGCTTCAACATCTCGCTGGCGCTGGTGATTCTGCTGGTGGCCGTCTACACTCTGCGGCCGCTGGATTTCGCCCTGTTTCCCACCATTCTGCTGGTGGCGACGCTGCTGCGGCTGGCGCTCAACGTCGCCTCCACCCGCGTGGTGCTGCTGGAGGGGCACACCGGACCGGGTGCTGCGGGCAGGGTCATCGAGGCCTTCGGCGAGTTCGTCATCGGCGGCAACTATGCCGTGGGCATGGTGGTGTTCCTGATCCTGGTGATCATCAACTTCGTGGTGATCACCAAGGGCGCCACCCGCATCTCCGAGGTGAGCGCACGCTTCACCCTGGATGCCATGCCCGGCAAGCAGATGGCCATCGACGCCGATCTCAACGCCGGGCTCATCGACCAGGACGAGGCGCGCAGGCGCCGCGAGGAGATCGCCCAGGAGGCCGATTTCTACGGTTCCATGGACGGCGCCAGCAAGTTTGTGCGCGGCGATGCCGTGGCCGGCATCCTGATCCTGTTCATCAACATCATCGGCGGCCTGGCCATCGGCATGGGCCAGCACGATCTCTCCTTCGCCCAGGCGGCCCGCAACTACACCCTGCTCACCATCGGCGACGGCCTGGTGGCGCAGATCCCGGCCCTGCTGCTCTCGGCCGCGGCCGGCATCATCATCACCCGCGTCTCGACCGCCGCCGACATGGGCGAGCAGGTGGTGGAGCAGCTCTTCGCCAATCCCCGCTCGCTGGGGGTCACCGGCGGGATCCTCATTACCATCGGCCTCATTCCGGGCATGCCCAACCTGGCCTTCCTCACCCTGGGGGCACTGTGTGCCGGCGGGGCGTGGCTCATCCGCCGCCGCCGCGCCGGGCAGGCGGCGGCCGCGGAGGAGGTCCCGGCCGAGGTGGAAGATGTCCCGGCGGAGGCCCGTGACCTGAGCTGGGACGATGTGAGTCCCGTGGACCCCATCGGGCTGGAGGTGGGTTACCGCCTGATTCCCATGGTGGACCGCAACCAGGGCGGCCAGCTCATGGGGCGCATCCGCGGGGTGCGCAAGAAGCTGTCGCAGGAGCTGGGCTTCCTGGTGCCGCCGGTGCACATCCGCGACAACCTGGAGCTGGCCCCCAACGCCTACCGCATCACCCTCATGGGCGTGAACGTGGGCGAGTCCGAGGTCCATCCCGAGCGCGAGCTGGCCATCAATCCCGGCCAGGTCTTCGGCACGCTGGACGGTGTGCCCACCAGGGATCCCGCCTTCGGCCTCGAGGCCTACTGGATCGATCCCGGCATGCGGGACCAGGCCCAGACCCTGGGCTACACGGTGGTGGACGCCGGGACCGTCATCGCCACCCATCTCAGCCAGCAGATCCAGGCCCACGCCCACGAGCTGCTGGGCCACGAGGAGGTGCAGCACCTGCTGGAGGTGCTGGGGCGCAGTGCGCCCAAGCTGGCGGAGAACCTGGTGCCGGAGACCCTGCCCCTGGGGGTGGTGGTGAAGGTGCTGCAGAACCTGCTGGCCGAGGGCATCCCCCTGCGCGACCTGCGCACCATCGCCGAGACCCTGGCGGAGCACGGCACCCGGAGTCAGGATCCCGACGTCCTCACCGCGGCCGTGCGGGTGGCCCTGGGCCGCCTGATTGTCCAGCAAATCAACGGGATGGCGCCGGAGCTGCCGGTGATCACGCTGGCCCCGGAGCTGGAACAGTTGTTGCATCAGACCATGCAGGCGTCGGACGGACTGTCCGGGGTGGAACCGGGCCTGGCGGAACGGCTGCACGGGGCGCTGGTGGAGACCGCGCAGCAGCAGGAGATGGCCGGCCAGCCGGCGGTCCTGCTGGTCCCGGCCCAGCTGCGGACCCTGCTGGCCCGGTTCGTCCGCCAGGTAGTGCCGTCCATGCACGTGCTGTCCTACAACGAGATCCCGGCGGACCGCCAGATCCGCATCGTGGCCACCGTGGGACAACAGGGCAGCATGCCGCCGGGCGCCGCGGGCACGTGAGCCGGCGTCCCACGACAGGGTGAGAGGAGAGGATGAAGATCAAGCGTTACCACGCTCCCGACATGCGCCGCGCCATCCTCCTCGTGCGCGAGGACCTGGGGCCCGACGCGGTCATCCTGTCCAACACCCGCACGCCCACCGGGACCGAGATCGTGGCCGCCATCGACTACGACGAGGCCCTGCTGGCCCGCTTCACGCCGCCGCGGGGCCCCGACCTCGCGCCGCGGCGCGAGCGGGAGGCGGCACTGGAGGACCTGCGCCTGGGCCGCAACGTGGATCGTCCCGCCGACCCGCCGCCGGGCGGCCGGCGGCGCGACGACCGCGACCCGGCGGAACGCCGCCGCACCCCGGCGCCGCAGTCCGACGACGGCGCGGCCCTGGCCCGGATGCAGAACGAGCTGCGCACCCTGCGCGCGCTGCTGGTGGACCAGATGTCGGGCCTGGCCTGGCGCGAGGCCCAGCGGGAGTATCCCATGCGCACCCGCATGCTCAAGCGGCTCATCGGCCTGGGCCTGAGCCCGGCCCTGGCCCGGGAGCTGGCGCGGGAGGCCGACGAGCAGGCGCAGGTGGAACAGAACTGGCGCACCCTGCTGGGCCGGCTGGCCCACCGCCTCCAGGTCACCGGCGACGACATCCTGGAGCGGGGCGGCATCGCCGCCCTGGTGGGCCCCACCGGCGTGGGCAAGACCACCACCATCGCCAAGCTGGCGGCGCGCTACACCCTGCGCCACGGGCGCGGCCGGGTGGCCCTGGTGAGCACCGATTGCTATCGCATCGCCGCCCACGAGCAGCTGCGCACCTTTTCCCGCATCCTGGGCGTGCCCATGCACGTGGCCAAGGACCTGGAGTCGCTGCAGGAGGTCCTGGGCGGGCTGCGCGACAAGGACCTGGTACTCATCGACACCGCGGGCATGAGCCAGCGTGACCTGCGGCTGTACGAGCAGTTTTCCCTGTTCGGTGATCCCGCCCTGCGGGTGCGCACCTACCTGGTGCTGGCGGCCAACACCCAGCGGGCGGTGGTGGAGGAGGTGCTGGAGACCTGCGCCCCGGCCGGACCGCACGGCTGCATCGTGACCAAGGTGGACGAGACCACCAGTCTCGGCGGCGTGCTGTCGGCGGCCATGGCGCGGCAGTTGCCGGTGGCCTACTTCACCGACGGCCAGCGGGTGCCGGAGGACCTGCACGTGGCCCGCAGCCACACCCTGGTGAGCCGCTGCGTGGCCATCATGCAGGAGGCCGGTGCCCGGCATCACGATCCCCAGACGGCCCTCACCGTGGGCGGGTTGGTGGCACATGCACATGGCTGAGGCAACTTCGGATCAGGCGGCGGGTCTGCGCCGCATGGCCCGGCCCCGGCCGGTGCGGGTGGTCGCCGTCACCAGCGGCAAGGGCGGTGTGGGCAAGACCAACGTCTCGGTCAACCTGGCCATGGCCATGGCCCAGCAGGGCAAGGACGTGTTGATCATGGATGCGGACCTGGGGCTGGCCAACATCGACGTGCTGCTGGGGGTCCAGCCCACTGCCACCCTTCACGACGTGCTCGCGGGCCGGGCCTGTCTGGAGGAGGTGGTGGTGGACGGTCCCGCCGGGCTGCGCATCATTCCCTCGGCCTCCGGCGTGCAGGAGATGGCGGAGTTGAGCCCGGCCGAGCACGCGGGGCTGGTGCGGGCCTTCAGCGAGCTCAGCTTCAACGTGGATGTGCTGGTGGTGGACACCGCGGCCGGCATCGCCGACAGCGTGGTGAGCTTCACCCGCGCGGCCCAGGACGTGATCGTGGTGGTGTGTGACGAGCCGGCCTCCATCACCGATGCCTACGCCCTCATCAAGCTGCTCAACCGCGACTACGGGGTCTTTCGCTTTCACATCCTCGCCAACATGGCGGGCAGTGCCCAGGAGGGGCGGGATGCCTACGACAAGATCGCCCGGGTCAGCGACCGTTTTCTCGACGTGGCCCTCGACTACATGGGCCATGTCCCGCGCGACGAATACCTGGTCAAGGCGGTCCGCCGCCAGCGGGCGGTGGTGGAGGCGTATCCGCGCAGCCGCGCGGCCACGGCGTTCCGCAACCTGGCGGACAAGATCGAGAAGTGGCCCGTGCCCAAGGCAGCGGGCGGGCACCTGGAATTCTTCGTCGAGCGCCTGCTCGGCGGAGGCGTACACGATGCGGAGGTGATGCCATGAACGGCCTGGCAATGTACACAACGATCCGGCCGGAGGGGGGAGACGATGTGGTGGCCCGGCATGCGCCGCTGGTCAAGCGCATCGCCTGTCATCTGATCAACCGCCTGCCGGCCAGCGTGCAGCTCGAAGACCTCATCCAGGCGGGCATGATCGGCCTGCTGGAAGCCGCACGCAACTACGACGAGGACCAGGGCGCCAGCTTCGAGACCTATGCCGGGATCCGGATCCGCGGCGCCATGCTGGACGAGATCCGCAAGAACGACTGGGCCCCGCGCTCGGTGCACCGCAAGTCGCGCATGGTGGCCGAGGCGGTGCGCGAGATCGAGAACACCCATGGGCGCGACGCCCGTGACTACGAGATCGCCGAGGCCCTGGGCATCACGCTGCAGGAATACTACTCCATCCTGCAGGATGCCAGCAGCAACAAGATCCTCAGCTTCGAGGACATGGGCAACGGCGAGGATTCCATGCTGGACAACGTCTCCGACGGCGCTCCCGGCATCCTCGACGGCCTGCAGCGCGAGGACCTCCGCCGCCTGGTGGCGGAGGCCATCGCCGGGCTGCCCGAGCGCGAGCGCCTGGTCATGGGGTTGTACTACGACGAGGAGCTGAACCTGCGCGAGATCGGAGCGGTGATGGGGGTCTCCGAGTCGCGCGTGTCCCAGATCCACAGCCAGGCGGTGATCCGGCTCCAGGCCCGCCTCGCCGGCCGCGCCGACCTGTTCTGACTCGTTCCGGCGCACCGAACCCGGCACGGAACCGGGTGCGGCTGCGCCGAATCAGGTGCTTGCGCACCGGTTCGCGGGCGGGACATCCCCGCCCGACCCGCCGGCCCCGGGCCGCGCCCTCCCTCGTGCAGACAAGGGCCTGGCCGGGCGTCGCCGGCCACGCCAGTGGGCCGGGACGGCTTTTTCAACACCCTATTAAGACTTCCCCGCCCGTGCCGATAAGAACGGGGGACAGACCTGGCATCCCGGAGCCGGGCCGGGGTCCTGCGGCCCGAGACCGGCCCGCCGCGAGAGTTGGAGGGAGCACGTGGACAAGAACATGAAGATCCTCATCGTGGACGATTTTTCCACCATGAGGCGGATCATCAAGAACCTGCTGCGGGACCTGGGGTACACCAACACCCAGGAGGCCGATGACGGCACCACCGCCTGGCCCATGCTGCAGAACGGGGACTTCGATTTTCTCATCACCGACTGGAACATGCCGGGCATGCAGGGCATCGACCTGCTCAGGTCGGTACGTGCCGATGCGCGGCTCAAGGACCTGCCCGTGCTGATGGTGACCGCCGAGCAGAAGCGGGACCAGATCGTGGAGGCGGCCCAGGCGGGGGTCAATGGCTACATCGTCAAGCCGTTCACCGCCCAGACGTTGAAGGAGAAGATCGACAGGATCTTCGAACGGGTTGCAGCGTCCTGACGGGACGAGGGCGGGAGAACGGTGCATGGCGGAACAGAACATCATCAACGAGGAAATGGTGGCCCGCACCCGGGCCCTGCTGGAGCAGCTCGAGGCCGGTGACGAGGACGCGGCTCAGGAAAGCCTGGATACCCTGGTGCGGCTGCGCGAGACCACGCTGTACCAGGAACTGGGCCGCCTGACGCGGGAGCTGCACGATGCGCTCAAGAGCTTTCACCTGGATGCGCGCATCGCAGACATCGCCAAGGAGGAGATCCCGGACGCGCGCGAGCGCCTGCGGCATGTCATCGACATGACCGACAAGGCCGCCAATACCACGCTGACCGCGGTGGAGGAGTCGATCCCGGTGTGTGACGCCATCCTCGACGAGGCGGCCCGGCTGCGCGAGGACTGGGGCCGGTTCACCCGCCGGGAGATGGAGGCGGCCGAGTTCCGGAAACTGGTCAAGCGGGTGGACGAATTCCTGCGCCAGTGCGGCGAGCGGGCCGAGGGCCTGCGCAGCCGGCTCAACGAGGTGCTCATGGCCCAGGACTTCCAGGACCTGACCGGCCAGATCATCAAGCGCGTGATCACCCTGGTGGCGGAAGTGGAGGACAACCTGGTCAACCTCATCCGCATCTCCGGCGCCCGCGAAGAGGAATCGCCGGCCGCGGACAAGGAGAAGCGCGACATCAAGGCCGAGGGGCCGTCGGTGCCCGGGACGCGCCAGGGTGACGTGGTGGGCGGCCAGGACGAAGTGGACGAGCTGCTGTCCAGCCTCGGATTCTAGCCAGGTACAGAGGGGCAAGCCGTGGACGACGAATTGCTCGAAGACTTTCTCATCGAGGCCGGCGAGATCCTCGAACAGCTCAACGAGCAACTGGTGGACCTGGAGCAGCGGCCCACGGACATGGACCTGCTCAACGCCGTGTTCCGGGGATTCCACACCATCAAGGGCGGCGCCGGTTTCCTCAACATCGAGCCCATGGTGGTGCTGTGCCACCGGGCCGAAGACGTGTTCAACCTCCTGCGCAACGGTGAGCGCACGGTGGATGCCGCGCTCATGGACACGGTGCTGCCAGTGCTCGACGTCCTCAACGAGCAGTTCGAGGCCCTGCGCAGCGGGGGCGAGGTCCAGCCGGCCGACCCGGCATTGATCCAGGGGCTGGAGCGCATCCTGGCGGGCGAGGCGCCCGCCGCCGAGGCACCGGCCGCGGCCGAGGCGCCTGCGCCGGCGGCAGAGGAACCGGCGGGGGACGAGATCACCGAGGAGGAGTTCGAGGCCCTGCTGGACGAGCTTCACGGTCCCGGCGCGGCACCGGGTGCGGCGCCGGAGAAGGGGGGTGATCAGGCCACCCCGCCGGAGCCCTCGGCGGACGGCGGCGCCAGCGACGAGATCACGGAAGAGGAGTTCGAGGCCCTGCTGGACCAGCTCCACGGCAAGGGCAGGTTCACCGGTGTGCCCAAGGGCGCCGCCGGCGAGCAGGCCGATGCCCCGGCCGCGGAGACCCCGGAGGCCGGCGCGGACGAGTCCGGGGAGGCCCCGTCCCCTGCCTCTGCGGCCAGCGACGAGATCACGGAAGAGGAATTCGAGGCCCTGCTGGACCAGCTCCACGGCAAGGGCAGGTTCACCGGTGTGCCCAGGGCCGACGCCGCCACCCAGGCCGCTGCCGGGACGCCTGCGGCCAAGGGGAAGCAGGCAAAGAAGGCCGGCGGATCCAGGCCGGCCGCGGACCGGGCCGCGCCCGCCGCAGCGGCCCCGGCCCCCGCGGCCAGGTCGGGTGCCGGCGGCGACAGGCCGGCCCAGGGCGAGGCCACCGTGCGCGTGGACACCGCCCGGCTGGATGACATCATGAACCTGGTGGGCGAACTGGTGCTGGTGCGCAACCGGCTCTCGCGGCTGGGCGCGGCCACCAACGACGAGGAGCTGCTCAAGGCGGTGGGCAACCTGGACGTGGTCACTTCCGACCTGCAGCTCTCGGTCATGAAGACGCGCATGCAGCCCATCAAGAAGGTCTTCGGCCGCTTCCCGCGGGTGGTGCGTGACCTGGCCCGCAGCCTCAAGAAGGAGATCAAGCTGGAGCTCCAGGGCGAGGAGACCGATCTCGACAAGAACCTGGTGGAGGCCCTGGCCGATCCCCTGGTCCATCTGGTGCGCAACGCCGTGGACCACGGCATCGAGATGCCCGACGAGCGGGAGAAGGCCGGCAAGCCGCGCGCCGGCACCATCGTGCTGGCGGCGGAGCAGGAGGGCGACCACATCCTGCTCACCATCGAGGACGACGGCAAGGGCATGGATCCCGAACTGCTGCGCCGCAAGGCGGTGGAGAAGGGGCTCATGGATGCCGACGCCGCGGCCCGTCTCGACGACAGGGAATGCTACAACCTGATCTTCATGCCCGGGTTCTCCACCAAGAGCGAGATCTCGGACATCTCCGGCCGCGGTGTGGGCATGGACGTGGTCAAGACGCGCATTGCCCAGCTCAACGGCACGGTGGAGATCGATTCCAGGCTCGGCAAGGGCACCCGCCTCAGCATCAAGGTGCCCCTGACCCTGGCCATCATGCCGACCCTGATGGTGAAGCTGGACCAGCAGCTCTTCGCGCTGCCGCTGGTCAACGTCAGCGAGATCTTTCATCTCGATCTCACCCGGACCAATGTCGTGGACGGCCAGCTCGTGGTGCTGGTCCGGGAACGCACGCTGCCCCTGTACTACCTCACGCGCTGGCTGGTGCGCCGGCGCGCCAATGCCGAGCTGCCGGAGCATGGCCACGTGGTGGTGGTGCACGTGGGGACCCAGCGCGTGGGGTTCGTGGTGGACGAGCTCATCGGGCAGGAAGAGGTCGTGATCAAGCCCCTGGGGGCCATGCTCCACGGGACCCAGGGCCTGGCGGGGGCCACCATCACGGGTGACGGGGGCATCGCCGTGATCCTGGATGTGCCGGGGCTCATGCGTGCCTACGCGCGGCGCTACGGCTGAGTCCACCGGCCGGCCGCGGCCGGCGGCCGGAGACAGGCAAGGGAGCGAGGGCATGAGCAAGAAGGTTCTGGTGGTTGACGACTCCGGCTTCTTCCGCCGCCGCGTCAGTGAGATCCTCAACGCCGATCCAGGGCTGGAGGTGGTGGGCACCGCCGAAAACGGCGAGCAGGCCGTGGAGCAGGTCATGGCGCTCAGGCCCGACGTCGTCACCATGGACATCGAGATGCCGGTGATGGACGGGATCACGGCGGTGCGCCGGATCATGGCCCGGTGTCCCACCCCGGTGCTCATGTTCTCGTCGCTGACCACGGAAGGCGCCAAGGCGACCCTGGAGGCCCTCGACGCCGGGGCCATGGATTTTCTGCCCAAGCGCTTCGAGGACATCTCCCACGACCGGGAGGAGGCCAAGCGCCTGCTGCGCGAGCGGGTGCGTGCCCTGGCACAGCG
>JALUTW010000495.1 GCA_027021685.1 Chromatiales bacterium
GGGCGGTGCGGCGGGCGGCCTGGCGGAAAAACTGGCGGCGATCCATGGCGGCCTACCAGTCGAAGGACTGGGCCATGCCCTTGTGGCAGTCACTGCACGGGCGCTTGTTGCGCCTGAATGTCTCGTGCAGGGTGCCGTCCTTGTCGAAGTCCTCGGCGATGCGGTGGGCGATGCCCATGTGGCAGTCGATGCAGGTGAGCCCCTCCTTGCGGGCACGCGCGTGTTTCCGGCTCGAGGCGGCCTGCTGCTTGTCCAGCGCCATGTACTCGAAGCTGTGGCAGTTGCGGCATTCGCGCGAGTCGGTGGCCCGCATGTTGTCCCAGACGTAGCCGGCCAGGGTCAGCCGCTTGGCGAGAAACTTCTCCCGCGTGTCGATGGAGCCGATGATCTTGTGGAACAGCTCATTGGTGGCCGTGACCTTGCGCACGAACATGTGAGTCCACTCCCGCGGCACGTGACAGTCGGGACAGGTGGCCCTGACCCCGGTGCGGTTGGCGTAATGGATGGTCTTGCGGTATTCCTGGTACACGTTGTCACGCATCTCGTGGCAGGAGATGCAGAAGGTCTCCGTGTTGGTCAGCTCCATGGCGGTATTGAATCCGCCCCAGAACACGATACCCGCCACGAACAGCAGCACTGCCGCCAGCAGCGGATGCCTGGCATCGAGCCGCCGGTAACCCTGCCACGCCTGGCGCAGCCATCGTCTCGCCCTCACCCTGTGACTCCTACATGCGCATGACCATGGGCTGCATGAGCAGCCACAGGTTGGCCAGACTCACCATCGTGATGAACACCACCAGCGGCAGCAGCGCCCCCCGCAGCCGGGACCGCACCGGCACCAGCCGCTGCAGGCGGTGGACCACCACGCGCAATGCCAGCCAGAAACCGAACAATACCAGGCCGGCCTGCAGTGCATGGACCCATTCGTTGGGCAACAGCGGGTTCATGTGCCGGAAGTGGATCTCGGCCATGCCCGGCGGCAGGGTCCCCGCCCCCAGGGGATTGGCCAGTACCGACCAGAAGCCATGGCTCTCCCGCACCAGGTGGGTGAGGTTGTGGGCCACGTGGTAGCTGAAGGCCAGCGGCAGTGCGGCGAAGGCCAGGGCCGCGAACACCCGCCGGTACTCCTCGTCCAGGCGGCCCAGCCGGCGGGCCGCGGCCACCGCAACGGCATACACCAACAGCGGCGCCGCCATGGCGGCGGCCATGCCCAGG
>JALUTW010000496.1 GCA_027021685.1 Chromatiales bacterium
CGCCGATGGCCACCGCGAGCCGGCTCATCCAGCTCTCCCAGTAGGGCATCATGGTGATGCCGTGGAAGGTGGTCAGCGCCAGCAGGCCGAGGGCGAACCAGGCCTCGTCCCAGTGGGGCCGCGCCGCGGCCAGGACCTCGGTGCCCAGCGGCCGCACCCGCCAGCCCACGTTGCCGTGGGGGCAGCTCTGGGCGCAGGCGCCGCAGGAGGTGCAGTAGGTGTTCTGCGACATGCGGCCCATGACCAGATGGGTGGGGCAGGGCTCCACCTCGCGGGTGCCGTGGTAGCACTCCAGGGTGGTGCAGCGGGCGCACACCTCCGGGTCCACCGGGCGCAGGGCCACGGGGCTCATGCCACCGTAGGCCCCCAGGGTACGGCCCACAGCGCAGAAATAGCGGCAGAAGGCCTTGCGCTCGAACAGGGCCAGGGACACCGTGGCCAGCACCACCATGAGCAGGGCCAGCAGGGCGGTGGCATAGGGGCTGGTGGTCACCCCCAGGCCCAGCTCCAGCCAGGTCAGCCCCACGAACATGCCCAGCGCCGGCCAGATGTTGCGCAACTGCCGCGGCACGCGCAGGTTGAGCCCGGCCCCGTCGTTGCGCCGCCACAGCCGGCGGCGCACCAGCCAGGTGGCCAGGGCGTCCCACGGACACACCGCGCACCAGGCCGAGCCCACGAACAGCACGCTGATGACCACTGCCGACCACCAGACCGTCCAGGTGAGCATGGTGGCGATGTTGCGCTCGGGCACCTGGGTGCCCATGAGGCCGGCGTAGATCACCAGCAGGAACACGCCCGCCGACAACAGACGCAGGGACACCAGCAGCCACGGCCGCCGCACGGCCGGCCGCAGGAGGCTCCGCAGCCACGGCAGTGCCAGCAGGCTGACGCCGGCACGGGTGCCGGCACCGGCGGCGGCCGGGCGCAGGGACCACAGGACCAGTGCCGCCATGCCCAGCAGCAGCGGCGCCACCCACTGGGGCGGTAGCCCCGGATGCACCATGCCCCCCTCGGGCTGGTAGACCAGCCGTTCCAGTGCGCTCAACAGCCCGTCATACATGGGGGGAGGCCTCCCCGCGCTCGTCGGCGTGATGGCGCACCGCCTGCAACCGCTGCAGGCGCCGGCGCTGCAGCAGGTTCACTCCCACCAGCACCAGCACGATGACCCCCACCGCGACCCCCACCGGCCCCACCGGGGCCGGGGTGCCGATGCGCAGGGGAAAGTCGATGATGTAGGGCTCGCCGCCGGCCTCGAAGAAGGCGGTGATGATGTAGTCGCCTTCCTCGCTGAACAGGAACCCCTGGCGGTAGACACCGTCGTCGATGGTCTGGCGGCCCAGGATCTCCTCCTCGCCGTCGAACAGCCAACCGTCGTCACGTACCTTGAACGTGACCGTACCGTCGAACGGCTTGCCGGTCTCCATGTGCACGGCGTAGAGGTTGACCCGCCCGGGCTCGCCGGGCCTGGGGAATGCGGGAAAGGCCATGAAGGTGACGTAGTAGTCACCGATCTGGGTCTCCACCTCCATGGACGGCGGGGTGTTGGAATCCTCGTTGAGACTGTAGGCCGGGCGGCCCAGGACATGATGGGCCCAGGCCGGCACCGCGGGCAGATACAAGAGCATCGCCATCACCGCCAGGAACAGATGTCTTGTCATGCCTGTCATGGGTTCACGCTCCGCTCCAACAGGTCTCAAAACGGCAGCGGCTGCTTGCGCAGGCCGATGCCGTGCTGGGCCACGGTCCCCAGCGACCGGTCCACGATGCGGATGGGCAGGCTGGGCTCCGGGCACACCTCCACGCACTGGCCGCAGCCCACGCAGCCGTCGCGCACCACCGGGCGGTAGAAGTTGCCGAAATCGAAGCCGATGGCGTCCTCGCCCAGGGGGCACACCGAGACACAGGCCCCGCACACGCCCTTGTCCACCCACGGATAGCACGCCACCCGGTCGATCTGGGCCGTGCCCATGTCGATCTCGCGGATGGGCGTCACGGTCAGGGCCTCGGTGGGACAGACTTCCATGCACTTGCCGCATAGGATGCAGCTCTTGCGCTGGGGGTCGATGTAAGGTGTGTTGGCCTTGAACCCGCCGTCGTGGCGGTGAAACCGGATGCAGCGTGGCGGACACACTTCGCCACACAGGCCGCAGCCGATGCAGGCGGCGGCGAATTCCGCCGGGTCCTTGAGCGCGCCGGGCAGCGGTACGCGGCGGTGGGGCTCGGCCACCACCCGCGGCGCCAGCAGGCGGGCCAGGCCGAAGGGCAGGGCCGAGAAGGCCGCCACCCCGGCATAGAGCACGGCCCGGCCGAGAAAGCTGCGGCGTTCCACCTCAAGCCGCCTCCTCGTGCACCGCCCCGGCCTCCTGCCGCCTCCGGTAGGCATGCCCCAGGTGGCCGGGGCCCTGGAACGGAATGTCCTTCAGGTGCAGGGTGAAGGCCAGCGCATCCGTGGGACACACCGCGATGCAGGCGGTGCAATTGTTGCACTCCTGGCCGAAGTCGTCGTGCCAGGGATCGAGCCCGAACTGGCACACCACGTTGCACTTGGCGCAGTCGTTGCACTGGGTGACATCGCGGCGAATGCGCAGGGCACGAAAGCGTCCCAGCAGCGAGTACAGGGCCCCGCCCGGGCAGACGTAGCGGCAGAAGCCGCGCCGGCTCACCATGAGGTCGAACAGGATGGTGAGCAGAAAGAACACCGCACCCGCACCGAAGCCGCCCACGGCCACGGCATAGTAGATCTCGCGGCCGATGATGGCCGGCGGATAGACCGCGGCGAACACCGCGGTCCCCGTGACCATGCTGATGACCAGCCCCGCGGCCAGGACCAGGTACTTCACGCGCCGGTCCAGCCTGCGCCGTGCCACGGGCAGGCCCGCCTTGCGCAGCCAGGCGGCAAAGTTGTCGTTGAGTTCGTAGAGCAGCGTGGCCGGGCAGATCCAGCCGCAGAAGAACCGTCCCAGCAGCACCGTGGCCAGGACCGGAATGAGTGCAGTGAGCACGAACGGCCACGACACGTCCAGGGCCGCCGCGCTCTGCCCCAGGACCGCCAGCGGATCGGACAGCTTGAGGCCGAACAGGCTGCCGGACCAGGTGGTGCCCTTGACCGCATCCAGGTCCTGCTCCGGGTCGTCGGTGAAAGGCGCCGTCAGCGCCTCCATGGTGTCATAGACCAGCTTCTCGCCGGGCGTCAGCAGGTCGTAGGCGTGGGCCGCCACGTAGGTCTGATACAGATGCAGGAAGGGCAGCAGCACCAGCAGGGCGAAGACCAGCCCCAGGGTGACGAAACGCAGCTTGTTCAGGTGCCTCTGCCAGCTCTTCATGCGATGCGCCTCTCGTGGTCCGGGATGATGCGGATGGCCTGCGGGATCTGGATGCAGGACCGCTCGCACAGCCCGCACCCCACGCAGGGCTCCAGGACGTGGGGCTGCTCCAGCCGGCCCACGCGGATGGCCACGTCCTGTAGCGGGCAGGCCCGGTAGCAGACGCCGCAGGTCTTGCCCTGGTAGGACAGGCACAGGTTCTCGTCCACCCGCGCCTTGCCCATGCGGACCCGGTTGATGATGGGCCCGAGCTGGGCCTCCACCGGCTGCAGTGCGCCCGTGGGACAGGCCTGGGTGCACTTCATGCACAGGATGCAGCCCTGCTCGCGGGGAATGATGTATGGTGTGTCCAGCGAGGCCAGCCCGTTCTCGAACCGGAAGAACTTGATGCAGCGGTTGGGACACACTTCCCCGCACTGGCCGCAGCGGATGCAGGTGGCCAGGTACTCGTCCTCGGGCAACGCCCCCGGCGGGCGCAGAAACCGCAGGGACGGGCGGTGACGGGCGGCGCGGACGGCGCCCGGGAACAGGGCCGCCAGCCCGGTCCCCGCCGCCGTCCGGCAGAACTCGCGCCGCTTCATCGACCGCCCGCCCGCGCCACGGCTACACCTTCTCGATGCGGCAGGCCAGCTTCTTGAAGTCCACCTGCCCCGAGACCAAGTCCCACACCCGGCTGGAAGTGCTGTTCACCAGCCACTTGTTCTTGCGCGGGTCGGCGGAATCGGCCACCGACAGGTTCCACGGGCTGAACAGGTAGCCGCGCGGCACCGAGTTGCGGGCCGGACGCACCAAGCTGTTGGTGCCCACCTGCGCCTTGGCCTCGAACGATCCGCGCCGGGTGACGAGCCGCACCTTGTCGCCGTCCTTGATCCCCAGGTTCCTGGCGTCGTCCGGGTGCATCTCCACGTACATCTCCGGCACCAGCCGCCGCGTGGTGGGGCTGCGGTTGGACTTGGCGGT